>JAISNL010000163.1 GCA_031276235.1 Prevotellaceae bacterium
TGTAACTCGTTCTTTTTGTTTTTGTTTGCAGGCTATTTGTGACTGTTCACCAACCGGCGCCCATGTATAAGAAAGCGTGGCGGTATTGATAAGAGAGAATTCGCCCTGAAATAAAATAACTGTGTCATTGCTGTTTACGCATTGGTCTAAAGTTTTTTTATATCAGTTTTGGCTTGTTCACGCTGTTGTCATTCCGCTCGGGAAAAAATCCACGCGCCTTCTGATACCTGAATCCAAGTGAGTGCATTATCCGATAAACGTTGGCTAACATGTATTCAACCTCATAATGTTTTGATATAAAGTCCTTAACCAAAGTAGCCGACCTGTTCGCTGTATTGTAACCATGTTGTTCTGGACTGTCCAACAATACGGATTGCAACTCATATAGATGATTTTCCGTCAGTTTACGAGGACGACCGCTACGGGCTTTATCCAATAAACCCTGCTGCATCAAAACGGTTTATCCAATTACGAATTTGTTTGAAACTTACGTTGTACAATTTTGCCAAGGCGCGACTTGACATACCCATAGATGATTGGTAAACAGCATAAATGCGAATGCCCAATTTGTGTTTTGCATCGCCGTCTATGATTGCTTTAATTTGTTCGGATGTATAGTTCTCCAATGCTTTTACTTTACGTCCCATAATATTTTTATTTATTTCTGATGACAAAGATATATATAATATGTGTATTTATTTAAGGAGAATTATATAAAATGTTTATATGTGTGTATAATTACACAAAATACACAACACGTAGCGGAAGGAAATTAACAGACACAATGGCGCTTGAAATAGACACTAAATCGTGTAAATCCTACAGTTATCATAATTATTTAGTTGATTTTGTACGTCAAGAGCTTGGACGAGGTTCATGGGGAACTTTTAGCAAAAGTGCAAATTTATATATGATTCACGCTAATTATCCCAAACATAAAACAACAGTTATTGATATGTCTGCAGGTGGTTATGCAGAATATGTTGATTAATTTAGACGCTCCTTGCGAATAATATTAGTTATTCATAACTAATTCACTTTGTATTCAAATTTTATGTGAGCCAAATCGTTGTTTGCCTTTGTTATTTTATTTGCCAAATCTGTTTTGAAATTCCGTATTTTTTCGGCTATGCTGCTATCGGCAAGCGATAAAATTTGCGCCGCCAGAATAGCCGCATTTTTTGCTCCATCAAGAGCAACTGTAGCCACAGGAATACCAGCGGGCATTTGCAAAATAGAAAGCACAGAATCCAGACCTGCAATAGAATTGCTTGATTTTATGGGAACTCCTATCACAGGCAAAGTTGTAAAAGATGCAATCACTCCGGGTAAATGAGCGGCGCCGCCGGCAGCGGCAATTATAACATGTATTCCCCGTTCTTTTGCATTTTTTGCAAAATTAGCCACAGATTCGGGAACGCGATGCGCCGACAAGGCATTAATCTCGAATGGAATTTGCATTTCGTTTAAAAATTCGGCGGCGGCTCGCATTATCGGCATATCCGATGTGCTGCCCATGATGATACTGACAATTGGTTGCATAATATATTATTTTAATTATTTAATATTTTTTCTAAATAAAAAACAGTCGAAAATACTTTGTATTCACTGAAATAAAAACATTTTTTTCAAACAATATTCACATCTGTTATTTCAATTTTATTTAATTTTTTTTACAGATAGCAAAAATAGTATTATTTTCGCAGTTAATTACAAAACATTTATAATTTTTTGATATGAATACTATAACTATCGGCGATAAAAAGTTTAAAAAATACATAGATTATGAAACAATAAGCAAGTCGATAGCCGCGCTTGCACAAAAAATCAATGCCGACATGGCAGGAGAGCATATTCCGCTGATTGTTGGAGTGCTTAACGGCGCATTTATGTTTTTGGCGGATTTGATGAAACATCTTGACTTCGACTGCGAACTTACTTTTGTGCGTGTGTCATCGTACGAAGGCACAGAATCAACAGGTGAATTGTGCGAAGTTCTTGGCTTGAATACCAATATCGGCGGGCGAACGGTAATTTTGGCAGAAGATATTATCGATACGGGAAATACTATTACAAAACTTCACCAAATGCTTACTGAAAATCATAATCCCAAACAAATAAAAATTGCTACCATGCTGCTGAAACCCAATGTTTATAAAAAAACGCTGGCTCTGGATTATGTGGCAATGGAAATCCCAAACGATTTTATTGCAGGATTCGGCTTGGATTATAACGGATTGGGAAGAAATCTGAAAGATATTTATAAAATAACACAATAAAAAAGATGAAACATATATTACTTTTCGGTCCTCCCGGAGCGGGAAAAGGCACACAGGCGCAATTGCTGGTTGACAAATACAAATTTATACACCTTTCTACAGGCGATATGCTGCGCGATGAAATAAAACGCTCAACTGAAATCGGCTTGAAGGCAAAAAAAATTATTGACAGCGGACAACTTGTCCCCGACGAAGTTGTTGCCGAAATGGTACGGTTGCGAATAAAAAACATGAAAGATAATACAGGAATTATCTTCGATGGCTTTCCGCGAACAGTTGCGCAAGCATGCAAACTTGATGAAATAATGAACGATGAAAAACAGGAAATTGCAATGATGATAGCAATTGACGTTCACGATGAAGAAATTATAAAACGCATTCTCGAACGCGGAAAAATATCTCAACGCAGCGATGACAGAGATATAAATACAATCAAAAACCGTATTGACACATACAACCAACAAACAGCAATACTTGCCGATTATTACAAACAGCAAAAAAAATTCAAATCCGTTGACGGAATAGGAAGTATTGAAGATATTTTTCAAAAGATTTGCAAACTGATAGAAGAAGCTTAAATTAAACAATATATATATGAAAAGAAAATTAAAAACAATTTTTGCATTTCTAATGTTATTCGGACTGATTAACAACGCTATTTTAATACAGTCGTGCAAGCAAAAAGAAATTAAGCGAGAGTCAGTTTTAGACAGTATTTCTCATGTTGAAGACAGTATTTATTTTCAAATAGACAGTTTGCCAATGTTGTGCGATGAATTGGATATGAAAGGACAAATGATAGATATTGGCGATTGTAAACTGTATTGCGAAGTGAAGGGCAAAGGAATGCCCTTGGTTCTTATTAACGGAGGTCCGGGAGGCACTCATCACTGCTTTCATCCGTGGTTCAAACGCGCAGAAAAATTCATGCAGGTAATTTACTACGACCAGCGCGGCTGCGGTCAGTCGGATTATATTCCCGGCGATGGATATAATTTCAGGCAGGCGATTGACGATTTGGACAAACTGAGGATAAAACTTGGCATTGAAAAGTGGGCAGTATGCGGTTATTCGTACGGCGGCGCTTTGGCTCAATATTATACGGCAACTTATCCCGAACATGTTGCTGGACTGGTATTAATGAGCGCATCTACTCTTCTTCACAATGACGCAATCTATCTATCGAGGCAGCATCAATTTATAAGTGAAGACGAAGAGCGGCGTATTGATGAAATATACGAACTGTACAGTGAAGGCAAAATAAATTCGTTTCAGTTGATGTACAACAAAGAAATAAATGGAGACTGGAAACGTCAGAATTTTTATAAACCAACAAAAGAAGAAGCAATTCGCCTTGCATTATACGAATGGGAGCATGATACAAATTTTAATTCAACCATGGGTTCAAGTTACAGCAGATATGATTTTCAACATGTTTTCGACAATAATCCTATTCCAACATTAATCTGTGAAGGCAAATGGGATTTAACATGGAGCGCTGAAAAAGCCTCTATTTTTAAGGCAAACCATCCCAATGCACAATTTGTATTATTCGAACAATCGGGTCATAATACATACAGAGAAGAACCAGATTTATTCTTTTCAACGCTTAAAAATTTCATTCAGTCGTTAAAACCAGTGCAAAATGAAAAAATTGATACATGGAAAACTCATGTAAAGAAGATAATTTCTCCGCAAGAAGAACTTTTTGAGAGAGAAGCGCAATTCTTTACTTTTCTAAAAAAAGAAGGCGCTGACGAAGCGTATAAACTCTATCGCTCATTCAGAGAAAATAATGTTGATAAACAAATGTTTTCGGAAAATGGCATGAATATGTCAGGATACGAATATTTATATAAGAACGATTATGAACAGGCTGTCATATTATTTCAAATGAATGTTGAAGCCTATCCTGAATCTTCCAATGTTTATGACAGCTTGGGAGAAGCATATTTACAGGCAGGAAATAAAAAACGAGCAAAGGAATATTATGAAAAATCGCTTGATTTGAACCCCAATAACGAAAATGCAAAAAAGATATTAAGTAATCTGTAATTTAATATTATGCAAATTACTGTGTTCGTAATATAATTGAATAATTTATAAATATATGCCACAATCCAATTTTATAGATTATGTAAAAATGTTTTTGCGCTCGGGCAATGGCGGTGGAGGTTCAGTTCACTTGCATCGCGAAAAATACGTTGCCAAAGGCGGACCCGACGGCGGAAACGGCGGAAACGGCGGAAATATTATTCTGCGTGGAAACAAACAATACTGGACTTTAATACATTTACGCTTTCAGCGGCACATTTTTGCCGAAAACGGCGCAAATGGAAGCGGTGCGCTTAGCTCCGGCGCAAACGGAAAAAATGTAATAATTGACGTGCCACTCGGAACAATCGCAAAAAATGCCGAAACATTAGAAACTTTATGTGAAATTACAGAAGATGGAGAACAGAAAATTTTGCTAAAGGGCGGACGCGGCGGAATGGGAAACGCCTTTTTTAAATCTGCCGTAAACCAAACTCCGCGCTATGCACAGCAGGGCGAAACAGGCGAAGAAGGATGGTATATACTCGAACTTAAACTTTTGGCAGATGTTGGTTTGGTTGGATTTCCAAACGCAGGAAAATCAACGCTGCTGTCGGTAATATCGGCGGCAAAACCCAAAATCGCCGACTATGCTTTTACTACCCTCGAACCGAATTTGGGAATAGTATCATACCGAGACGGAAAATCATTTGTAGTTGCCGACATCCCCGGAATTGTGGAAGGAGCGCACGAAGGCAAAGGACTTGGGCTGCGATTCCTGCGGCACATTGAACGCAATTCCATGCTGCTTTTTATGATTTCCGCCGACAGCAATGATATCAATAACGAATATAAAATTCTGATCAACGAACTCAAACAGTATAATCCAGAATTACTTGACAAAAAACGAGCGCTGGCAATTACCAAAAGCGATATGCTTGATACCGAACTGACAGCCGAATTAAGCGAAAATTTGCCAAATATTCCATGTATATTTATTTCATCGGTTGCAAACAAAGGCATTGCCGAGCTGAAAGATTTGCTTTGGAACGAATTGAATAAATAAAATATTTAACAGTAACCTTTTACTAATGTAATTTAAATCAACCAAGAATGATTAAATTTATAGAAAATATTGACATAAAAATAAGTCTTTTCCTGAATAACCTGCACTGTGGAATACTTGATTTTATCATGTTTCACATAACGCAGTTACATTGTACATGCGTGGTTTATGCAATTATTATTGTTGCGTTTGTCATAATGAATAAAAAACGATGTCTGTGCAACATTTTATTTTTGACGCTTGCTTTAATCTTTGTCAGCGTTCTTATATCTGCTGTTATAAAACCGGGAGTCGCCCGCCTGCGTCCCTGCAACATGGAAGAATTACATGGAATGTTGCATACTGTAAAACAATACGCCGCCGAATCGTTTAGTTTTGTATCGTCTCATGCAGCAACAAGTTTCGCCATAGTAACATTTGTTCACGCAAGTTTGCACAAAAAATATATTTCGATACTGATTTTTGTATGGGCATTCGTTTACAGTTATTCACGCATCTATTTGGGAGTACATTTTTTCGGAGATGTATTGTGTGGCGCATTGCTCGGAATTATTTGCGGGAAAATATTCATTAAATTATCCAAAGTTATTGTAAAATAAAACAGTCGTTTACTTAAACCAAACTTTACCTTTTTTCTGTCGTTTGTTATTATCTGTTTTTTGCATTTTTATTTCCGCGAATTTAGCGTTTATTTTTTTATGCAGCCTCGCAAAGATTTCGATTTTTGTGTCTTTATGAAAAATATGTGTATGTTTCGGAAAAAAATATTAACTTTGTGATTGTAAAAATACAACATATTTAAAAATATAATTTACTGATAATGTATAAATCTATGAAAATATTAATGTTTGGCTGGGAATTTCCACCGCATATTTCGGGCGGTTTAGGCACTGCATGTTACGGGCTTACACGCGGTTTGATGAAAAATAATGCCGAAATTTTATTTGTCGTTCCCAAAGCCTATGGAGACGAAGATACACATGCCGCTCGCTTAGTTAATGCAAGCGATGTAGAAACTGTAGGAACTCAAACAGAACTTGAAAAATTATGGGGAAATATTTCATTCATACAGATAGATTCAAATCTTGTGCCTTATGTAGAAGAAAAAGAATTTAATCTTTGCGCATCAATTGACAGAGTTGAAAAACATGAAGAAATTTTTCGACATAAATACAGTTTCACAGGTAAATACGGAGCTAACCTGATGGAAGAAGTTGCCCGTTATGCGCTTGTAGCGGCAACAATAGCAAAAAACAATACTTTTGATGTTATCCATGCACACGACTGGCTGACATACGCGGCAGGAATAATGGCAAAACGAGTATCTAACAAACCGCTTGTAGTGCATGTTCATGCGACAGAATTTGACCGTTCGGGCGAAAACGTTAATCCCAATGTCTTCAATATTGAAAAACAGGGAATGGAACATGCCGACAAAGTAATCACAGTAAGCAATCTTACACGCAATATCGTTATCAGCAAATATGGAATAGACCCCAAAAAAGTTGAAACAGTTCACAATGCCGTAGATTTTCAGGGACGCGAAGAAATTGAAGCGCAACGTAATGTTAACGATAAGATAATAACATTTTTGGGCAGAATCACATATCAAAAAGGACCTGAATATTTTATCGAAGCCGCATACAAAGTTATAGAACGCTGCAACAATGTTCGCTTTGTAATGGCAGGTAGCGGCGACATGATGAAAAAAATGGTGCGCAGAGTCGCAAAACTTGGCATGGGAACACGTTTTCACTTCACCGGCTTTTTGAAAGGCGAAGAAGTTCAGCAAATGTTTGCATTGAGCGATGTTTATGTAATGCCTTCTGTGTCTGAACCGTTCGGAATTTCCCCTCTCGAAGCGATGCGCTCGAATATTCCTGTTATCATATCGAAACAGTCGGGCGTGAGCGAAGTACTTAAATATGCCATAAAAGTTGATTTTTGGGATGTGGACGCAATGGCTGATTTAATGTACGGACTTGTTACATATCAATCGCTTTCCAAATTTTTTGTACGCAACGGGCAAGCCGAAGTAAACTCTCTGAAATGGGAAAATGCCGCAACAAAAATTCGTAAAATATACGACAATGTATCAAATTTGTAAAACAGTTAACAATAAAATATTAAAAACATTCAAAATAATAAAGATATGAGAACAATTTGTTTATATTTTCAAATACATCAGCCATTCAGGCTTAAAAGGTATCGTTTTTTCGATATAGGAAAAGACCATTTTTATTATGACGATTTTCTGAATAAATCAGTGCTTCGCAAAGTATCGGAAAAATGTTATTTACCTGCAAATCAACTTATGCTTGATTTGATAAAAACATACGGGAAACAGTTCAAAATTGCATTTTCGCTGTCGGGAATTGTGATTGAACAGTTTGAACAGTATGCCCCCGAAGTGCTGGAAAGTTTCAAAAAACTTGCAAAAACAGGTTGCGTAGAATTTTTGGGCGAAACATATTCTCATTCGCTTGCAGCGCTGCAAAATACTAATGAGTTTGAAGAACAGGTAAAATTACACTCAAATATTATACACAAATATTTCGGTCAAAAGCCCACAGTATTCCGCAATACCGAACTGATTTATTCCGATGATATAGGCAAACGCGTTGCCGATATTGGCTTCAAAGCCATGCTTACCGAAGGAGCAAAGCATATTCTGGGCTGGCGAAGTCCTAATTTTCTTTATACAAATGCAATTGAACCGAGACTGAAAATATTATTAAAAAATTTTCGCCTCAGCGATGATATTGCCTTTCGCTTTTCAGACAAAAATTGGAATGAATGGCCTTTAATAGCTGAAAAATATGTAAAATGGCTTAATGCTATTGACGAAAAAGATGAAATAGTGAACCTGTTTATGGATTACGAAACATTTGGTGAACATCAGAGCAAGGCAACAGGAATTTTTGAATTTTTACGTGAATTGCCAAACAGAATTTTTACAGACAGCGATTTTGAATTTAAAACTCCATGCGAAGTAGCCGAACAGCATCAGCCCGTTTCTCCAATACATGTGCAGTATCCAATATCATGGGCTGACGAAGAACGCGACATGAGCGCATGGCTCGGAAATGAAATGCAGGACGAAGCGTACTCGAAAATATATCAGTTAGGCGACAAAGTTTTGCAAACAAAAGATGAAAACCTGATAAAAATATGGCGTTCGTTGCAAACAAGCGACCATTTTTACTATATGTGTACAAAATGGTTTTCGGATGGCGATGTACATATTTATTTCAATCCTTACGACACGCCTTACGAAGCATTTATAAATTATATGAACGTGGTAAGCGATTTTGAAATAATAGTTGATAAAACATTCGAAAAATCAAAATCAATACAACAAAAATCGACAGCCAAATCTTCTGTCAAAAAAGTTAAACCAAAAACAGAAACAACAGTAGCAAAAAGATCATCAGATAAAGCAAAAAAAACTGCAAAAAAAGCGACTAATACAAAATAGTCAATGCGTCATAGTTTGAATTGTGAATTTTTAATGTTTAAATCGCAAATGCCTTATTAAACGGTTGCCATTTGCAAATCATTTCATTTATTTGATAAAAGTAAATGTGAAATTGATTTATCAAAATCCCTTTGTAAAACGTTCAAATCATAAAAATTATCCATTATGCAGACATGTAAAAGGTGCAGGATATATTATTCAGGCATATTTACCGAAAAATAAACTGACAGGCAATATTGCTTTTCCAGAATTGAAGCGGAAAATGTCTTTGAACATCAATCTTTTCCAAAACGTAACCGGTTTGGCTGGCTGTAATTTTTTTCTCTGTAATTTCCCATTTTCCATGCAAATTGAAATGCCACATAACTTTTGTCTGTATTTTGCCTTTTGCTGTATTGTCCGCCAAAATCTACAATCATTAAGTCAGGCATCTGTCGCCGTAAAATATTGCCGTAGTGAATTGCAATATAAGATTGATTTTTCAATGTCAGTTTCAGTGCAGACGACAAATCAAAACTGTAGCTCAGATTATACACGCCCTGAATTGACTGGGATTGATACCTGTCGTTCATCTGTAACGAAATATTGGGCTTTTCTTTTGAAATTATGAAAGAACTGTTCATTGCTATTGCTCCTACATAATGTTTACGGTTGAAAGGCGAATTATAGAAATTGGTAAAATTCAAAAGCGATTCGCCTGTATTATTTCTCGAAAGTGTTACGGATGCCATAGTTTTAGGCAATAGACTTATAATATTGTTTTGTGTGTGATATTTATCTTTTACGCCATCCGAAATGCTTAAATTTCCAGTGATTTTTCCCCAAAAGTTTTTATTTATTTTCAAGTTTACAGCTGTTTTTTCGTGCGATTGAAATCCGTCTAAAATATTATATTCGCTGTAAGTGTTTACAATTTCCAAATTATTATTGCCGAAAAATCCTGCATTTGTACTTTGCATTGCATATCCTATACGGCTAACTTCAATGCTGTATTGCCGTTTTTTATTTTGCTAATTTGATATTTGCCGCTTTCATCGCTCGATGTATAATTTGCAACCGTTGAATCTTTTATAGTGCGTAAGGTAATTGTTGCAAACGATACGGGCATATTTTCAGCATTGCTTATTATACCTTGTAAACTGTTTGTTTGAGGAAAAACAACTTTTGAGCAACAAAAAAACATTATTGCAACTATAAATGTTTTTTTCATGCATTTGCCTGACAAATATATTTATATTGCTGATAGTATTACATTTAAGATGTCCAATAATACACATTATTGTACATAAGATTTTAGCGAGAGCTGTTAAAAAGTGATTATTTTTCTTCATATCTGTAATATGAGGGTGTGAAGGAAGAGAAATAATGAAGTTTAATATACCTGTTTTTTAATATGTGATAATTGAAATAAATTTTAATAAATAGCATACTATTTTATCAAAAAATTGTAATTTTGCATCGTAAAACAAAATAATAATTAATGAAAAATATTTTAATAATAGGTTCTACAGGGCAAATAGGTTCGGAACTCACAATGGAACTGCGTAGCCGTTATACAGGAAATATTGTTGCAGGTTATATTCCATCGGCAAAACCCCAAGGTGAACTGTTAGAATCAGGACCTTCGGCTATTGTAGATGTTACAAATGCACAACAAATTGCCGAAGCTGTTGATAAATACAGTATAGATACTGTTTTTAATCTTGCGGCGCTACTTTCGGCTGTTGCCGAATCCAAGCCGCAATTGGCATGGACAATAGGCATGGGAGGACTTTTCAATGTGCTGGAAGTTGCCCGCGAAAAGAAATGCGCCGTATTCACTCCAAGTTCCATTGGCGTATTCGGCAATAATTATCCGAAAAGCAAAACTCCTCAGGATACAATTCTGCAACCGCGTACGATGTACGGAGTTACAAAGGTTTCGGGAGAATTGCTAAGCGATTATTATTTCATTCGCTTTGGCGTAGATACACGTTCTGTACGTTTTCCCGGACTTATATCAAATCTGACTCCTCCGGGAGGAGGCACAACAGATTATGCTGTTGACATATATTATTCTGCAGTAAAAACAGCGAAATTTGAATGTCCTATTGCCGCCGATACTTATATGGACATGATGTATATGCCGGATGCTCTTGAGGCTGCAATAACATTGATGGAAGTTGACCCTGCTCGGCTTGTTCATCGTAATTCATTTAATGTTACGGCAATGAGTTTTTGCCCGCAAATAATTTATGATGCAATTAAGAAACATATTCCCAATTTTGAAATTACATATAAGATAGATCCATTGCGTCAATCTATTGCCGACTCGTGGCCTGATTCTCTCGACGACACTTGCGCCCGCAATGAATGGGGCTGGAAACCATATTGGGATTTGGAAAAAATGACCGCCGACATGTTGAAAATTCTTGGAGAAAAACATCTAAAAGGCTTGATATAAACCAAAGGAAGATTTGAATATTTAAGAATAAATTGCAAAGCCTTGACTGTTCATAAATAAATTAACGTTATTGCAAAAACAATAACGTTAATTTAAATTATTTCTATTTTGAAAATATGTCAATCTTTTTTATTTGCCAGTTCTGTTCGTATTTTTTGTTCCAGTTCGTCGGCAAGTTCAGGATTGTCGTAAAATAATTGCTTAACTGCATCGCGACCCTGCCCCAATTTTGTTTCATTATAACTGAACCACGAGCCGCTTTTCTTTATTATTCCCGCCTCTACGCCAATATCAATAATTTCGCCGACTTTTGATATTCCTTCGCCAAACATTATGTCAAATTCGGCTTTACGGAAAGGCGGAGCAACTTTGTTTTTCACAACCTTCACACGCACGCGGTTGCCTGTTATTTCTTCGCCTTCTTTCATTTGCGTAACGCGGCGAATGTCAAGCCGAACCGAAGCATAAAATTTAAGCGCGTTCCCGCCTGTGGTTGTTTCTGGATTGCCGAACATCACGCCGATTTTTTCGCGCAGCTGGTTTATGAATACGCAACATGTATTTGTACGACTGATATTGGCTGTAAGTTTGCGCAAAGCTTGCGACATCAGCCGCGCTTGCAGCCCCATACGCGAATCGCCCATGTCGCCTTCTATTTCTGCCTTTGGCGTAAGCGCCGCCACCGAGTCTATCACAATAACGTCAATTGCGCCGGAGCGGATAAGATTATCTGCAACTTCAAGCGCCTGTTCTCCGTTGTCGGGCTGAGATATCAGCAATGTATCAACTTTCACTCCCAGTTTTTCGGCATAATTTCTGTCAAAGGCATGTTCGGCATCTATTATTGCCGCAATGCCGCCTGCTTTTTGCGCTTCGGCAATTACGTGAATTGCAAGAGTTGTTTTTCCGCTTGATTCTGGTCCGAAAATTTCAACTACTCTTCCGCGCGGCAAACCGCCAATGCCAAGAGCATGGTCGAGACCTATCGAGCCAGACGAAATAACCGAAACATCGGCAACGGGCTTATCGCCCATTTTCATTATCGTTCCCTTGCCAAAGTCTTTTTCTATTTTATCAAGAGTTGCCTGCAACGCCTTCATCTTATCGCTGCTGATATTTTGAACTTCTTTTTCTTTTGCCATATTTTTAATTTTTAGATGTTATTTGTTGTGCATGATTTTTTGTATCTACTTTTTCGATGATATTTTCTATAATTCCGTTTTCATCAATGATAAATGTTGTACGGTTTGTTCCCATATAGGTTTTTCCCATAAACTTTTTTTCTCCCCAAACGCCGTAATCTTCCACAATTTTTTTGTCGGTATCGGCAATCAGGTTAAACGGCAACGAATATTTTTCCGTAAATTTTTGATGCGATGCAACGCTGTCCGTACTGATTCCTGCAACTTCATATCCATGCTGCAAAAAATATTCATAACTGTCGCGAAGACTGCAAGCTTCAGCCGTACAGCCCGAAGTATTGTCTTTGGGATAAAAATACAATATCAATTTTTTGCCTTTGAAATCTGCAAGTTTGATTGTTTTCCCACTTTGGGTTATGCCCGAAAAGTCGGGAGCTTTATCGCCTGTGTTCAGTTTTGTCATAAAAAATCGTTTTAGATTGTAAAAGTACAAAATAGATTTGTACAGACAAAATTTTTGATGTTTAATTTTAAGAAAATATGTTTTTGCCAGATGCGATGCCATACAATTGTATGATTCCACAAATAGCGCCGCGTCATTGCGAACCTGCAGCGACAAAGCAACCCAGAACAATTGACAGTTATTTTTTTATTTTTCTCTTTACTTTTCTGGATTGCTTCAGGCTAAAGCCTTCGCAATGACGCGCTGCGTGGCTGATTCGTCATTGCGAACCCGCAGCGACAAAGCAACCCAGAACAGTTGACAGTTATTTTTTTATTTTTCTCTTTGCTTTACTGGATTTCTTCAGGCTAAAGCCCTCGCACTGACGCGCTGCGTGGCTGATTCGTCATTGCGAACCCGCAGGGTAAAGCAATCCAGAAAAACAAAAAAACTATTCCTCACTCAAAAAAAATTATTAATTTTGTTTTTTTTAACATTCGTACTACACCCAAACCATGTCCCATAATTTACATTATGTTAAGTTTGAAAACACAAAAATAATTAAATTTTAATTAATTACAAATTTTCAAAAAAAAATATTTTTCACGAAAAAATGTCTAACTTCCTGATAATCTGTTCCCGAAACTTAACATAATGTAAATTATGGGACAAATAATGGCTACATCAGTGAAATACAGGAAATTATGATAACGACACAAAACATATTTAATAACGCGCTCCGATTATATAATTTCGGAGATGTTTTGGTTGTGCTTACAGCAAAAGCGAACCGTTCATTCCTGTTTCAAAATCGAAAATTACAAATTACTAAATTATTAATATTTAATACAAAATTATCATTACAAAATCAATATATAAATTATCATTACAAAAATTTTTATGTAAAACAAAATGATTATGAAGAAATTTTTAATGTTTTTCATTACCTGTTTATTTTTAAATGTTTCGGCATTTGCTCAAACAAAAACGGTAACAGGTAAAGTAATTGGCGGGGATGATCAGCAAGGTATTCCCGGAGCTACGGTGTTGGTGAAAGAAACCAACAGAGGAGATGCGACTGACATTGATGGAAACTTTTCTATTCAGGTATCCAAAGGTCAGACGCTGCAATTTTCGGCAATTGGTTATACAGATCAAACAATTGCTGTAGGAGATAATGATGTTATTAACGTAACGCTTCAACCAGATGTTTCCACTTTAGCGGAAGCGGTAGTTGTTGGTTATGGGACGCAAAGGAAAGAAAACCTTACCGGCGCTGTTGCTACTGTAGATGTGGAAAAAACTTTTAACGGAAAACCTGTTGCCGATGTAACCAAAGCATTGCAGGGTATTACTCCCGGATTGTCCATAACATATAAAAGCGGGAATTTAGGATCAGGGGCAACTGTCAATTTACGCGGTATAGGTACAATTATTGATGGAATCGCATCTGCAGGAACTCCACTGATTTTGGTTGATGGAGTAGCAACCGACCTTACGCTTATCAATCCAACCGATATTGCAAACATATCAGTATTGAAAGATGCTGCATCTGCTTCAATTTATGGAACAAGAGCTGCTTTTGGCGTTGTGCTGATAACTACTAAAAAAGGGCAAAAAGCCGATAAAAAAGTAAGAGTTAATTACAGCAGCAATTTCGCGTTTAGCAAACCTTCCAATCTGGTTGAATTTGTTGATCCTGAAACAGAATTGCCTGTATTGATACAGGCTGCAGCACGTACTAATCCTGGCGCAAGATCAGAGTCATTCGGCATGTATCATGATGTATTGCTTCCGAAAATAAAAGAATGGAAGCAAAAATATGCAAACAACCGAACAGGCAAGGAAATGGTTTATGGCGAAGACTGGGAAATTATAGATGGCCGCGCATATACTTACAGAATATGGGAACCACACGAAGAAATGTTGCGGTCATGGACTCCTACGCAGAATCATAACCTGTTGATTCAAGGAAATGTTGGAGAAGAATCATCGTATATGGTTTCGCTGGGATATATGGAGCAAAGTGGATTTATGAAGATAAAAACAGACAAACTTAAACGCTTTAATACAAATATCAGTTTTGATACCAAACTGGCTAAATGGTTAAAGGCAAGTTTTAATGTACAGTTTGCCCGTAAAAATCATGAAGAACCATATAATTATTATGATGGAGGAGGCTTGAATGTCAGCGGATCTAATGGTTATTTCGGCTACTATCTTCGCTGGGGACAATATTTTCCTTATGGAACTTATGAAGGAAAGTATTTTCGTCATGCACCGGGATACATGAACGCTGCAAATATGAATTCTCTTCAAACAGATTTGATGAGATTGAATACAAATTTAGTAGCCGATATTACTTCCGATTTAAAATTTAATGTAGAATACAGTTTTACAACGGAAAGAGTTGACAGAGTTATTAATGGAGGAACTGTTCAACTGTTGGATTTCTGGTCGCCAGGCTGGGATGTGAATAACGTTATTGGCACAGCCTACAAATATGTTGTAGCAGCGGGTAATGCTCACGATAAGGTTGCGTTAGGCAACAGCAATAATCAAAATCATGTACTTAATGCATATTTAACATATACAAAGCAATTAGGCGAAGGACACAACTTGAAAGTAACCGCAGGCAGCAATATTGAAGACAATGAATTTCGCAGGATGTACGCAGAACGCAGAAATGTTATGGATGCTTCTTTAATCGACATATCTCTAACAAATGGCGACCAGTATGTAACATCAACATGGAATTTTCTTAAACCTGCACATAGCGAATATGCCATTGCAGGATTCTTCGGACGTATTAATTACGATTACAAACGCAAATATCTGTTAGAAGTAAATGCGCGTTATGACGGCTCGTCAAAATTTCCAGTCGGACATCTTTGGGGATTCTTCCCATCGGCTTCGGTTGGATATCGCGTTTCCGAAGAAGCATTTATGCAAAAGGTAAAAGAAATTGCAAACGAAATAAAAATAAGAGCCTCTGTAGGTTCTATTGGCAATCAAAATGTTGCGAGCAATGCATTTCGTCCAATGATGACTTCGGGAACAGCCGAATGGATTGTAGGAACATCCTATCCATTTTCTGTATTAGCTCCTGGGCTTGTTGATCCCAACTTAACATGGGAAACCGTAACTACTTACGATATAGGTTTGGATATACAGTTTCTTAAAAACATGGTTGGACTGTCTTTTGACTGGTATCAACGCACCAATTCAGATATATTAACAACAGGAAAAACATTGCCGCAAAGCGTAGGCGCATCTGCACCATTAACCAATACAGGAGAATTAAGAACACGCGGTTATGAAATTTCTGCAAATTTCAATTATTCATTCAATAAAGATATATCGGTTTATGCTGTAGCAACTCTGTCGGATTATAAAACAGTTGTTACCAAATATAATAATCCCGCCAAAACATTGGGATCTTTTTACGAAGGCGCAGTAGTTGGAGATATATGGGGATTTGAAACTGACCGTCTTTTTCAAGAAGATGATTTTAATCCGGATGGTACATTTAAAACCGGTATTCCATTACAAAATAAACTAATAGCAGGAAATTTCAAATATGGACCAGGCGATGTAAAATATAAAAACTTAAATGGCGATAATGAAATTTCACCGGGAGCAAAGACAGTTGACGACCCCGGCGATATGAAAGTAATAGGTAATTCTACGCCGAGATATGAATACAGTATCCGAATCGGTGGCAGTTTCTATGGATTTGATATTGACATATTCTTTCAAGGCGTAGGTAAACGTGATTATTGGGCAAATTCGGATTTGGTTCTTCCTTTCTACAACCGTACGGATGCTTTATATGGACAGCAACTGGACTACTGGACATCAACAAATACCAATGCCTATTTTCCTAATCCTTACGTTGGACATGCAAGCAATGCAATAGGTGCATATGCGCCAGGTTCCAACAACTTTGTTGCACAAACAAGATATTTGTTAAACATGGCTTATTTGCGATTGAAAAATCTGACAATAGGCTATACCTTGCCGGTGAGTTTGACACAGAAAATAGGTGTTGACAAGGTAAGGGTGTATTTTAGCGGTCAAAATCTTTTCGAAATAAAAGACAGCCGTTTACCTGTTGACCCTGAAATTAATGAAACGGAGGCTCAATGGGGACGCACATATCCTTACCCGCGTACTGTTTCATTAGGACTACAAGTTAATTTTTAATCATTAAAAAAAATGTATTATGAAAAAAATAAAAAAATACATAAGTATAATTATATTTGGAGGACTTTTTTCTACATTATTCACATCATGTAACGATTTTCTGGAAAAAGAACCTCTTGACAGCTTTACCGACCAAAACTACTGGACAAGTGAAGCTAACGTAAAAGCATATTCATGGAGATTTTATAATCTGTTTATGGGATATGGCAAAGGTACCGGTACTACTGCTGAATATTATTTTCAATCGGCGGCAGCCACAGCTCCAATCATTATATCTGATGACTTGACAAACAATACCTTTTTACAGTATCAGCCAAATGCAAGCGTTTCTAATACAGAATGGAAAGACTTGTATGAATACATACGGAGAGCAAACATTATGCTGGAAAGATTACCAAATGTACCAATGGAAGATGCAGCAAAAAAACATTGGGAAGGCGTAGCACGCTTCTTCAGGTCATACTGTTATTATCGGCTTGTACAGCGTTTTGGAGATGTTCCTTATTACGACAAAGATATTGCCGATGTTAACAATGTACAGGTAATTTTTTTGCCGCGTACAAATCGTAACGAAGTTATGGATAAAGTAAAAAATGATATTAATATTGCAGTAGAATTTCTGAAAGAGTCAGATGGCAATAACACTGTAAACAAATATGTAGCATTAGCGCTTAAGTCAAGAATATGCCTTTACGAAGGTACATATCGCAAATACCATCAAGCAGGAAACGGTACGGAATTTTTGCAGGATGCCAAAAACGCCGCAAGGGACATAATTAAATCGAATAAATATAAAATAAGTTCGAATTATAAAGCTGTATATAATTCTGAAGACCTCAAAGGAAATTCAGAAGTTCTGCTATATAAAGAATATTTATCAGGTGTTGCAGGCAATTCAATACAGGCTTATACAAACATGTCTACTGTAGTTAACGGAATGACTAAAGCCGCTATAGAAAGTTATGTTTGTAAGGATGGATTGCCAATATCACAATCGTCCCAATATAAAGGAGATCATACTATAGCCGATGTACTGACAGACAGGGACGAAAGGTTAACCGCAACTGTAGATTCGGAAGGCTTCAGCTTTAGAGACTATCCCGCACGTATTTCAAGAGGCAGAACATCTTCTACAGGATATGTTATTCATTTGTACTATAATCCTGCCTCACCGAGTATTTCAACAACTGGTCAGAATTTTATTGATGCTCCCATATTCGGTTATTCCGAAGTATTATTGAACTATGCTGAAGCATGTGCAGAATTGGGCGCAATTACACAAGCCGACCTTGATACATCTATCAATGTATTAAGAATAAGAGCAGGTATAGAACCTCTAACTTATGTCAACGATGATGATGTTAAAGCAGGAGGAATTACAATAAACGACCCTAAACGGACAAGTGCATTAGAAAATATATCGGGCGCTGTCAGTTCCATTATTTGGGAAATTCGCAGAGAAAGAAGATCCGAATTAATGTGCAGGACAGAAATACGCTATTACGATTTAATGCGTTGGAAAAAAGGCGATTATTTAGATTATGCAAAAAACCCGGATGTAGCTTTGGGTATCTATGCTGCTGGCGCTCCTTCATCTGATATTACCATTAATGACGATGGCTATATTAAGGTATATCCTACGAATAACATGGTTTTTGATCCAGATAAACATTATCTTAATTCTATACCAACAGGTCAAAGAACTTTATATGAGGGAGAAGGTATTGATTTACCACAAAATCCCGGCTGGTAAAATTTGTTTTACTGCAATAGAAGAAGCGACTGTCGTATTACGGCAGCCGCTTTTTTGTGTTTTTACAAAACATCTGAATATACCACATCAATTTCAACTAAAACTTGCAATATTTTACAGAAATCAATTTATATGAAATTTGTTATTTATTGATTAATAGATGATTTAATGTTTTTATGAAATAAATATTTTGCATTTGTCGTTAATTATTGCTAACATTGTGCTATTTTGAATGTTTATTGAATTAAAATTTATATAAATACAATGAAAAACATATTAATTACAGGAGGAGCAGGATTTATAGGCTCGCATGTTGTACATCTGTTTGTAAACAAATATCACGAATACAGAATTGTAAATCTGGATAAACTCACTTATGCAGGAAATCTTGAAAATTTGAAAGATATTGAAAATATTCCTAATTACACTTTTGTAAAAGCCGATATTTGCGATTTTGAAACAGTATTAAACATTTTTACAAAATATAAAATTGATGGCGTTTTGCATTTAGCTGCCGAAAGTCACGTTGACCGAAGCATAAAAGATCCTTTCACCTTTGCAAAAACAAACGTTTTGGGAACATTATCACTGCTGCAGGCAGCAAAAGAATGCTGGAAAGACAATTACGATGAAAAACTGTTTTATCACATTTCAACCGACGAAGTTTACGGAGCTTTGCAATTTGATGAAACGCTGTTTACCGAAGAAACAAAATACAATCCTCATTCGCCGTATTCGGCAAGCAAGGCAAGCAGCGACCATTTTGTCCGCGCATTTTACGACACCTACGGACTGCCTGCCATAATAACAAACTGTTCAAACAATTACGGTCCTTATCAGTTTCCTGAAAAATTGATACCTCTTTTTATAAACAATATTCGCCGCAACAAGCCACTGCCCGTTTACGGCAAAGGAGAAAATGTGCGCGACTGGCTTTATGTGGCAGACCACGCACGTGCAATTGACCTTATATTTCATAAAGGCAAAATCGGGGAAACATACAATATCGGTGGTTTCAACGAATGGAAAAATATTGATTTGATAAAAGTAATTATCAAAACCGTGGATAAATTTTTGGGACGCGCCGAAGGCGAATCAAATAAACTTATAACTTATGTAACCGACAGAGCAGGACATGATTTACGATATGCAATTGATTCGTCAAAACTTAAAAACGAACTTGGCTGGCAGCCATCCCTTCAGTTTGAAGAAGGAATAGAAAAAACGGTAAAATGGTATCTCGAAAATCAGCAATGGCTTGATAATGTAACGTCGGGCGCGTATCAGGAATATTATGCCGAATATTACGAACAGAAAGATAAAAAGTAAGTTAACGCATTATTAATTCAACATGAAATAATTTGGCAATTAAAATATTCATTTCATTCAATATCTGTCTGTCAATTTTATAAAATCTACAGTGGCGTAAAGTTTTCGGGGCTGTAAGTTATATTATCAACATTACAGGACAATGATCGGAATGGATAACCGTATCAAGAATATCGGCATTCACAAGTTCAGTTTTCATATTTTCAGAAACAATGAAATAATCAATGCGCCAGCCGAGGTTTCGCGGACGAGCGCCTGAACGGTAGCTCCACCAGCTGTAACGTTCTCCGTCATTGCAAAATTCGCGAAAAGTATCAACAAACCCAAGTTCTATAAATTCGTCAAACCATTGGCGTTCTTCTGGTAAAAAGCCTGATACGTTTACATGCTTTTCGGGATTGTTTATATCAACAGGTTTGTGGCAAATATTGAAGTCGCCTGTTATTATCAAATTTGGACGCTCTGTTTGCAGTTTTTTTATATATTTGGTGAACGAATACAGATAATCCATTTTAAATTCTTGACGGATATCGCCCATTGTTCCCGAAGGAAAGTAAGAGCAGATAAGAGTTTTGTCGCCAAAATCGGCGCGAATTAGCCGCCCTTCCATATCAAATTTTTCAATTCCTATTCCAAACTCAACTTTGTCGAACTCAATTTTACTTACAATTCCAGTTCCGCTGTATCCGCGTCTGACGGCAGAATGCCAATAGCAATCATATCCTAATTCTTCAAACAATTGCGTGCCTGTCTGGTCAGGTTGCGCTTTTGTTTCCTGAATACAAAAAATGTCGGGATTCTCGCATTTCAGCCAGCCTGTCAAATCTTTTCCGAGAGCCGAACGAATACCGTTCAAATTATACGAAATCAGTTTCATTTTATTTTATTTTTTGCGAACTTACACAAAATTTTTCATTCGGCAAAATTTGTAAAAAAAATCAGGGAGTTTGCAGGTTCAACTTCTGAATTCAACATGGTTTTGCAAATGCAGAAAAAACTTCTTTAGGGGAAGCTAATTTCAACAATAAATACAACATAAAGTTACATTTAGATGTTGAGTCTGCATATTGCTGTGCAATTTCAATTAGTAAATGAACTTACGGAGGAATGCCCTCAACTTGGCAGTCCAGCCCTCAATGCCGGCAACAACGCCCTCAACCGCGAACCGACAGACATAGAAAGCAGCCCTCGCATCCAAGAATCCCAAATAGAATTAGGCGCATACGAAGTAAACTACAACTTTGAATGTAATTGCGAGTAGGGAATAAATAAATATAAAACATCCCGCACAAATGCAACTTGTGCGGGATGTTTTATTTGTTGGCGGCTTGTTTGTTGTTTGCATAAAAGAGGCTGTTACAATTCAAGTAACAGCCTCTTCCGCATTTTATTCAGTCCGCGCTATCTGTTAAGATATTGCAATTACTTTCATGGTCTTTTTAATATCTTCCTCTTTCAATTTAGGAATAGAAACATCCAACACTCCGTGTTCCATTTTAGCTGCGATTTTTTCTTTATCGGCATTTTTGGGAAGAATCATCTTCTGCTCGAATTTACTGTACGAAAACTCGCGTCTCAGATAGAGATTTTTTTCGTTTTTATCCGAATCTTCGGTCTTCTTCTCCATCGAGATAACAAGATTGTTGTCATCATCAATGCGTACGCAAAAATCGTCTTTGGTCATACCTGGAGCGGCTATTTCTATCCTGTAATCATTGTCGGATTCAATGATATTGATAGCCGGCGCTGTTGCATTTGCCTTCAGCATCCATTCGTTACTGAACAAATCATTAAATACATCGGGCAACCAGTTTTGATTTCTTCTAATTAAAGTCATAATAAATCCTCCTAAATATTAATAATTAAACAATTGTTGTTTCACAAAATATAATTTGCAAATTATATGCCAACAACTAAAAACCGACAATTTGGCATGTTTTCAATTAAAATCGCAAATAAAACTGACAAAAATTCACAAATTGAAACTCTTGTAAGGTATATGGTAGGGTTTAAGCGACAGAGAGTAGAATAAATGAAGATTTTGTGAAAGCAAATGGCGATTGTTCAGAAAAAAACTCAATTGTTTTAAAGATTTTATCGTTAATTAAAAAAATATTTTCTATCTTTGGGGATAATTTTATAATATTTATTAATATAATTCTAAAACAATAGGAATATGAACAAATTAAAACAATAAAAATATGAGCAGCACGAAACAAAACTCAACCACAAAAAAACCGACGCAGAAAAAGAGGCTTAAAAGGCAAAGTAAAAAACGTAAGGACAATTCCTTATGAAGCAATAGAAGAGTTAGGAGAACTTATCAAAGACAATATATCTGCAGGTTCATTTAATAATCGTTTGACAAAATATGACGACAAGGGAAACAAAACAGAATATAATGACTATAAAACAAACGGCGGACTATTTATGAAATTTACTTATAAATATGAAGGAGAAGCAAGCATAATCACCGAACGGGAAATTGAGTATTATGAATGAGAAAAACAATCTGGCTTGCTTCGCTGACGCTTGCAATGACGCGATGCGTTGTATTTGGAACGTCATTGCGAGGAATGAAATGACGAAGCAATCCAGAAACGAAATAATTAATACAAAATACTGAATAAAATTAATTTATATATAAAATATTATGAAACTGTCAATAGAAAACATTCACAAATTTGTGAGCAAAAATGAAATCTCGGCACTAAAGCCGAATGTGGAAAAATGCCTTAAAATGCTGCACGACAAAACAGGCGCAGGCAATGATTTTCTGGGCTGGGTAAATCTTCCATCGCAAATCAGCCAAAGCAATATAGCCGATATTCAGGCTGCAGCCGACAGGATGGCTGAATTAGCCGACTTTGTAGTTGTTATAGGCATAGGCGGCTCGTACCTTGGCGCAAAATCGGTGATTGATGCCTTATCGCACAGTTTCCACAACTTGTGTTTGGACAGAAAACATCCAACAGTAATTTTCGCAGGGCAAAATATCAGCGAAGATTATACTTATGAACTGTTAGAAACGCTCAAAGGGCGCAGAATTGCCGCCGTTGTTATTTCCAAATCGGGAACAACCATAGAGCCGGGCATAACTTTTCGGTTAATTAAAAAATATATTGAAAATATTTACGGAGCAGATGGAGCGCGTGAACGTATAGTTGCCGTTACCGACAAAGAACGCGGAGCGATGAATATCATAGCAAGACAAAACGGCTATAAAATGTTTGTAATTCCCGACGATGTCGGAGGTCGTTTTTCTGTACTTACGCCTGTTGGGCTTTTGCCTGTTGCCATTGCCGGTTTCGATATTAAAAAACTTGTAGAAGGCGCTGCCGATATGGAAAAAGCAACCGATGCAACAGTAGCTTTCGAGCAAAATCCGGCATGTATTTACGCTGCTGCGCGAAACGCCCTGTATAACAAAGGAAAGTATGTGGAAATATTGGCTAATTTCAATCCAAAACTTCATTCATTTGCCGAATGGTGGAAGCAGTTGTACGGCGAAAGCGAAGGTAAAACAGGCAAAGGCATATTTCCCGCAAGCGTGGACTTTACTACCGATTTACACTCGCTCGGACAGTATATTCAGGACGGAAGACGCATGTTGTTTGAAACTGTTTTGAACGTAGAAAACTCCAAACACGAGCTTACTGTTCCTTTTGACGAAGAAAATACGGACGGACTGAATTTTGTTGCCTGTAAACGCATGGATCAGATAAATAAATGCGCAGAACAGGGAACAATACTTGCACACGTTGATGGCGGCGTGCCTAATATTCATATATCCATTCCTCAAATTGACGAATATAATACAGGTAATTTGATTTATTTTTTTGAAAAATCATGCGGCATTAGCGGCTACATGCTTGGCATAAATCCTTTCGACCAGCCGGGCGTTGAAACATATAAGAAAAACATGTTCCGCCTGCTCAAACAATAAAAGTTAATGTTATAATTGCATAACGACACAATCACGTAGCGCATCATTGCAAACTCGAAAGATAAACAAACGATAGAGATGTGATTTTTTTTACATGTATTTTTTTTAAAATTTGCAATTAACATTTTTTTATTACATTTGCGCAATAAAAATAGGCATATTTATATGGCAAGAGAAGTCAACAATATTACAGAAACTATTTGCGGCAGGCTGCAGTTTTTGCAGTTGCACGAAGTTTTTATGTATTTTTTGCGTTTAACTATAAGCCGTTGTAATATATTGACATACAATAAGATAGGGGACAAAATCCGTTTCAAGAAAAAATTCACAAAAAATTACCGCCAAAATATCTTGTTTACTTGAAAAAATGTTTTGCTGTATTTACAGCAAAGCCGATTATTATTAGCTTGCCTCAAGGCAGGCGAAAGAATAAAAAAAATACCCAAAAACCAATTTATTTAACACTCTGTGAAAAAAATTCACCGACAAATT
>JAISNL010000166.1 GCA_031276235.1 Prevotellaceae bacterium
TATGCACCAATCATTAAAATATCCGTTGAAGAAAGAGATAATCAAGAAACAACAGAAGTATCATTTAGTCACACTGCAGAATTTGCAGGAAATGTTGGTTATGATGCCACTTGGGGTCAACATGTTAAATCGGGTCTTAAATTTGGAGCATCTGCAAAAATATCAAATACAACCACATACAGGCGAACTATATTACAAGGTAGTGATGAATTAGGGGACGTTACAATAAATTTTGCCGATAAAGTTATATTATCAACAGGAACAATATTTGGTCTTCCAACGTACAATATAAGAGAATATGACAGTGGTCAATTTGTTATTACGATGAATCCTGTACGTGTTCAATAATAAATATTGTGTGAATGTAATAAAAACTGTCATTAATATGACAATATTTTATATCTTTGCAAAAAAAATACAAAACAAGACAAAACAATGAAAAAAACATTTATAATAATATTGACAATTGCCTGTCTTTTTTCGTGTGAAAATATAGATTCGGATAAAGGCATAGTAGTAAGCAATAAAAAGATGCAAAATTTTTTAATTGCTGTTTACGACAAAGATAAAAATGGAATATTAAGCGAAGATGAAGCGAATGATGTAACAGAAATTAGTGTAAGCAGTTCACTAGAACCAATAGATGATTTAGAGAATTTTCCCAATTTGGAAATACTTTATGTTCCTGCTGGTGAATTTACAGAACTTGATGTCAGTAAAAATACCAAATTGAAAGAGATGTTCTGCTTTCAAAATAAATTAACAACTCTTGATTTAAGTAATAACACGGAATTAGAACGTTTAGTTTGCTATGATGGAGAATTAATAACTCTGGATTTAAGCAATCATCCTAAATTTAGTTATTTGTGGTGTGAAGACAATAAATTGACAAGCATTAATTTAAGTAATAATCCGAGTCTTTCTATAGTACTTTGCGGATACAACAAATTAGAAAATATTAATCTTAACAATAGTCTAAATCTTGGGCATTTGTATTGTACTCATAACAAATTGACAACTATTGATGTTGAATCTTGCACTGAATTAGAAACACTGTATTGCCCTGCAAATTTGTTAACAGAATTAAATGTAAGTAATAATGTGAAATTGCAAACTTTGAATTGTGAGGCTAATCTCAATTTAGATACATTATATTTGAAAACAGGGCAAACATTGCAAAGATTAAGTAAAGACGACCACACCACAATAGTTTATTTATAAACATTTTTCATTATTTACATAAGCAGAAAGGTGAAAATTTTACGGTTTTCACTTTTCGTTTTATAGAAAAAATCTATCTTTGCAAAAAATACAAAACAATGAAAAAAACATTTATAATAATATTGACAATTACCTGTCTTTTTTCCTGTGAAAAGACAGAAGATGTTAAAGAGGTAAAAATAGAAAATCAGGAATTTTTATCAATGTTGATAGGACTTTACGATACAAATAGGGATGGCATATTAAGCGAAGATGAAGCTTTTAAAATAAAAATAATTAATATTGTTACTCCATTAAAAGAACCGTTGGACGGTTTAGAAAATTTTCTCAATCTGGAAATACTCGAAGTTTATTCGAGCGAATTTACAACGCTTGATGTAAGCAAAAACGTAAAACTGAAAAAATTGGAATGTACAAGTAACAGATTAGTTTCGCTTGATTTAAGTAATAATCGGGAATTGGAAGTTTTGATATGCCGTAGCGGTCAATTAACATTTATTGATTTAAGCAATAATCCTAACCTTATTAAACTGTATTGCGATTATAATAAATTAACATCTCTTGATTTAAGTTCTTGTTCCAGTTTGGAATCATTGGGATGCGGTCAAAATTTACTGACAGAATTAAACACAAGTAATAATTATAATTTGAACGATATTTCTTGTATTAGGAACAAATTAGTTTCGATTGATATAAGTAAAAATCCCAAACTAAAATATTTTTACTGCGATGGAAATAATGCATTAACGACACTTGATTTGAGCAATAATTTTGAATTAGAGATATTTTCATGTGATGGAAATAAAGCATTAACGACACTTGATCTGAGCAATAATTTTGAATTATTAGCACTTTCTGTTGGTGGATGCATATCAATGACAAGTCTTGATGTAAGTACAAATACAAAATTGGAAAATATAATATGCTCAAATTGCAGTGGTTTAACAACGCTTGATATAAGTAATAATTTGCAACTAAAATATTTACATTGTCCTTACAATCCTAATTTAGATACTTTATACATGAAAACAGGGCAAACATTGCAAAAATTAAGTAAAGACGCCCACACCACAATAGTTTATTTATAAACAGTTTTTCATGATTGTGTACGCGGAAGGTGAAAATTTTAGGGTTTTCACCTTTCGTTTTATAGAAAAAATCTATCTTTGCAAAAAATACAAAACAATGAAAAATCTATACATAATATTAGTGGTTATATGTATTTTTTCCTGTGAAAAGGTTAAAGAGGTAAAAATAAAAAATCAGGAATTTCTGTCTGCTTTGCTAAAAGACCATGATACAAATGGAGATGGTATATTAAGCGAAGATGAGGCTTTTGCCGTAAATCAGATTACTGTTTCACATATGCACGAACCTCTGGATGGCTTGGGAAACTTTCCTAATTTATGGAGGCTCAACATTTATTCGAGCGAATTTACGGTGCTTGATATAAGCAACAATCAGAAACTTTCTGATTTAGTATGCGTAAACACTAAATTAACGACTCTTGATTTAGGCAATAACCCAAATCTTTATGATTTATCATGCAGAAACACTGAATTAACAACTCTTGATTTAAGCAATAACCCCAATATTTCTTTTGTAATGTGCGAAAGTAATAAAAAATTGGAACAGATTAATTTACGCAATAATCCAAATCTTATTTATTTATCTTGTGGTTATAACAGGTTAACAACTCTTGATATTAGTTCCTGCCCAAAATTAAAAACATTGTACTGTCCCGATAATTTGTTAACGGAATTAAACCTAATCGCTAATATGCATTTGGTTAGCCTTAATTGTCTGTTAAATCCAAATTTGCATACTTTATATCTGAAAACAGGACAGGAACAGCAGATACAAACTTTTATGACAGACGACCACACCACAATAGTTTATTTATAAACATTTTTCATTATTTACATAAGCAGAAAGGTGAAAATTTTAGGGTTTTCACCTTTCGTTTTATAGAAAAACTGTACATTTGTAAAACCCTTAAAATCTAAAAATGTTGAATTTAGTTATGAAAGATTAATAGAATATAACAAACCTCATTTTTACTTAATTTCCCTATACAACAACATCAATAGCCGCAATAAACCAACGATCACGACTTCATCACTCATTTACTCATTAACCGATGTTGGTTGTTTTCAAATCAGGTGAAAATCAGGTTTTATCATCGTTTGTTCAATATTGGAGGGTGTTATATTCTATTAATTTTTCATCTCTGAAGTCAATTTTGAGGCTGTATGAAATATTACCTGCCGTTTATCTGTAACTGTTCAAATATTACATATCCAAATTTACTCCCTTAATAATGCCGCGTTTTGAACTGCGAATGAAATCAAGTATAATGTCGCGCTCTTCAGTTTGAGGAAAATCTGTTTCAATTTGGTTGCAGGCATCGGTAGTATTCATGTCCGACTGATAAATTATTTTATAAATTTCAAATATTTCGTTTATTTTTTCGTTTGAAAAATTGCGACGGCGCAATCCTATGCGATTCACTCCGCCAAATGCAAGCGGCAAATGCCCTGCAATAATGTAGGGAGGAACATCTTTAGGAACTAACGAGCCGCCCGAAATCATTGTGTGTGCGCCGATTCGTGTAAACTGGTGAGTTCCTGTTTTTCCGCCGAGTATAGCCCAGTCGTGAACATCTGTTTCGCCTGCAAGTCCTACAAAACTTGCAAGAATAACGTTGTTTCCTATTACGCAATCGTGTGCAACATGTACATACGACATTAACAGGCAGTCGTTTCCTATTTTTGTTTGAAATTTGCCGCTTGCCGCCGTTCCGCGATTTATGGTAACACATTCGCGAATTACTACGTTATCGCCTATGATGGCATAAGTTTCTTCGCCTTGAAATTTTAAGTCTTGAGGTATTGCGCCGATTACGGCGCCGGGAAAAATTGTACAGTTTTTCCCTATTCGTACATTTTCCATGATGGTAACGTTATTGCCTATTTTTGTTCCTTCGCCGATTTCTACATTTTTATCGATTACGGTAAATGGTCCAACTGTTACGTTTGGAGCGAGTTTTACATTAGGATGAATTATTGAAAGTTCCATATTTAGGGTTTATTTATTTTTAATAACTTGTGCTGTCATTTCTCCTTCGGCAACTAAATTTTCACTGACAAAAGCTTGAGCCGACATGATAACTATTCCGCGGCGAATAGGTTCTGTGAGCGTCAGTTTGAATATTAATGTATCGCCGGGTACAACTTTACCTCTGAATTTTACTTTGTCTATTTTCAAAAAATATGTAGAATAATGTTCAGGGTCGGGTACATTGCCAAGTACGAGTATTCCGCCGCACTGCGCCATTGCTTCTATAATCAAAACTCCCGGCATAACAGGCTCGTCGGGGAAATGCCCTACAAAAAACGGCTCGTTCATCGTTACATTTTTTATTCCTGCTATTGTTGTTTCGCTACGCGATAAAATTTTATCTACCAGCAAAAACGGCGGACGATGAGGCAGCATTTTGAGTATTGCCTTGATGTCGAAAAGTGGTTCTTCACGCGGGTCGTATTTGGGAGCGCTTGGCTTGGTCAATGCTTTTTTTGCCGCCTTCCGCAATATTTTTGCCATCTCTGTATTTGACGAATGTCCGGGTTTGTCGGCATAAATTTTTCCTGTTACAGGAAATCCTACTAATGACAAATCTCCGATTAAATCAAGCATTTTGTGTCGTGCAGGTTCGTTAAGAAAGCGCAGTTTCAAGTTGTTCAAATATCCTTCTTTTACGCGTTCTATGCTTTTCTTGTTAAATAATCCGGATACTCTGTCCAAATCTTCTTGAGACACATCGTTTTCTACTATCACTATTGCATTTTCTATATCGCCGCCTTTTATAAGATTGCGATTGACCAGATATTCCAACTCGTGAAAAAAAACAAAGGTGCGGCAAGGCGCTATTTCGGTTGCAAATTCGTCAATGGATGTTAATCGTGCATATTGATTGCCCAGAACTTTTGATTTGAAATCTACTGTTACATCTATGCTGAATTTGCTGTCGGGAAGTACTGTTATTTCTGTTCCATCATCGTTTTTATATACAAATTTTTCTTTTATTTCAAAATACCATCTGTCGGCATCCTGCTCTGTCAATCCTGCTTTAAGAAGTTCTTCAACGTGTATTTTTGCGCTTCCATCCAGAACAGGCACTTCGGGTGCATTCAGTTTTATCAATGCATTATCAATGCCCAGTCCGAAAAGAGCTGCCATGATATGTTCTATTGTGCTTACGCGAGTATTTTTGTTTTCTATTGTAGTGCCGCGTGCCGTATCCGTAACATAATCTGCAATGGCATCGATTACAGGCTGTCCTTCCAAATCGGTACGTTGAAATTTAATGCCGTGATTTGGTTCTGCCGGACAAATTGTCATTTCAACATCAAGCCCTGTATGAAGACCTTTGCCTTTCAGAAGTACTTCTTTGCTTATTGTTTGTTGTCTTTGTTGAGTCATATTTTTGTTAAAAGCATTTTAAATAATTGGCAAAATTAGAAAAAAAAACCGAATTTTGAAAATCATGATTAAAATGGGCATGGCAAATTCAGTTGACAGTTGAGAATAATAATTAATAATTCTGGATTGCTTCGTCATTTCATTCCTCGCAATGACGCACTGCCTTTGTTGGGTCGCCTTTGCGAGCCTCAGCGAAGCAATCCAGAAAAACATATAATACATAAATAAAAACAAACAAATGAATAAAATAAAAATAAACATTCTATATTGGCTACGCCGAGCTACGCTATGCTTCGCTTCGGTTGCTTCGTCGCTGCGCTCATCGAAATGACGCAGTGCTTTTGTTGGGTCGTCTTTGCGAGCATCAGCGAAGCAATCCAAAATTATTAATTATTATTCTCAACTGTCAACTGAATTTTAACATTCTCCCAAAAAAAAATTGCCCTGCAATCTGTGTTATTTAGAACATTAAATATAATGGCATCAGTAATATAAATGTTTCATTGAAAAATCTAATATATTTTAATAAAACTTGCAATATGTTAAAGTTTTATTAATTTTGCTTATCAAATTTGTGCAGAATGTCAATTATTGTACAGATTATATTATTTAATTGTAGAACCAAATTTTATGGAAAATTTAAAGAAAAATTTTAAATTAATTTTATCAACTGTTTTGTTGTTTGTATTCGGACTGATGTCAAATCGAACTGATGCGCAACAGAAAGGGAGAGTGATGCCTCCAACGTTTTTAGTGAAAGAAGCGCAAGCGCTGCCGGCGCAGGCGCATGTGAAAATGCCCGTTAATTTCAGCATTAGCGAATTAATGGAAGAAGATGAATTTAATGCAACTCACGGCGTAGTAAGACCGCGAATTGCAAAAGTTATTCCTGCCGACCTGACTGTCGAAAATTCTGGTGCATGGTCGGAATTACCGGATGGAAGAAGAGTATGGCGTGTCGCCATTGAAGCGGCAAATGCAAAAGCCCTGCTGCTTAGCTATGATGAATTTTATTTGCCCGCAGGATCTCAACTGTTTATATACAGCGCAGATAAAAAGCATGTATTGGACTGCTGCGACAACACCAGCAATCCGCGAGGAAAAGAATATTCATCGCCTCCTGTTGCCGGCGACAAGGCTGTGATTGAATATGTAGAACCTCTTGTGCCGACAGGCGACAAGGCGCGGTTAAGAATTACAGGTATCGGCTACGGATACAATAATATCGAAGTTGTTGAAACCCCCGAAGCAGACGTACCCGAAGCCGGTTTGAACCCCGGAGGAACAGGCAATGAGTACACTTGCCATGTGAATATAGCCTGCCCCGAAGGAAACGGATGGCGTGAAGAAGCAGGTACAAGCGTTTGCTTTATGAACACCTTAATTGACGGCGCGTGGAGCGTATGCTCGGCTACTTTGATAAATAATACGCTAAATGACAAAACTCCGTATATAATAACTGCATGGCACTGCGGAGCAGACTGGGACTACACCGCTTTGATAAGCGATGCGGATTTTTTAAAATGGCAGTTTTATTTCTTTTACCAGACATCTAACTGTGCAGGCACGGCAACAGGACACTATGACAATATGAAGCTGCGTATCGGAGCAGAAGTTATAGCAAATACCGGCGGATATTCGGATGGTTTATTGCTTAAACTTGTACAGCCAATACCTGATGAATGGATAGAATCGGGCGAAATTTACTTTGCAGGCTGGGACAGGCGGCAAATTGCTCCAACAAGCGGAGTCGGAATAAGCCATCCCAACGGAAATCCCAAAAAAATATCCACCTATACATCTCCTGCCACTCTTACAGGCAACGCAAACTATGGCTTTCAGGATGGCAGCGGCGTTGTTATGGCAAATGGAATGTGGCAGGCTCCTTTTGTCAGAACAGCATCAGGCTTTGGACGCAGCGAAGGCGGAGCATCGGGTTCAGGTTTATTCAATCAAAACAAATTACTGGTAGGCACTTTAACCGGCGCCACAAACACAAAACCTTCATGTACTTCAAATAATCCTTTCAATGTTCGCTATGGCGCTTTGCACGCTCACTGGGACAGAGTAGGCAACTCGCCTGAAAGACAAATGAAAACATGGCTCGACCCTTGCGGTGGCGGCACAGCCGAATATTGTCCTCCCTATCCTGATTTCATTGATATGGCGGCAATTCCTTTCGATTTTAACGCCGACAAAACAAATTTGTACGCTCTTGAAAGCGCTTCTTTTACTGTGAAAGATATAACATGCGGAGAACCTTCATTCAGTATAGATTCCCTGAAATGGGAATTTGAAAGCGGCGCTCCCGCCGAATCAACAGACGAACAGCCGGTGATTGCTTACGAAACGCCGACAGGCTCACCTTTTGATGTAAAATTAACCATATATTCAAAAGATTTGGTTAACGGCAACGATACGGTATTTGAAATTACAAAAGCAAATTATATCACCGTTACCGTAAAAGGTACGCCCGCCATGCCTGCAGCTAATGTTGCCGCTGTTGAATTTGTTGAAAGCGCAACCAAACTTGTTGAAGATAACGGCTATCAGCGAAGACTTAATGGAGGCGCATGGTCTAATACTGCTGTTGCAAGTTCAGGCAGTTCATCTACTTATGCAAAAGTAGCAGTTGGCGGTACGTTTAGCGGTATAGCAAACACTTCTTGGACAAGAACTAATTATGCTAACAGCGCTAATGCAGGCTATTCAGGATACGGTTACGGAGCAACAACAGCCAACAATGACAGTTACTTTTACGCTTTCAGTGATTACGATCAAAGATTAGTTTCTGTAAGAATGTATAACCGAACAGCGTATAATTTCAGCTCGGTTACAAGCGCAAAACTTAAATTTAAATTTAAAAACTTACCCTATACAGATTACTGGGATGGATTGGCAATACAGTACAGTAATACAAGCGCTACCGGTACATGGACAACCATTAAGACAGTAGAACAAATTACAACAACCACGCCTACATCGGGAACAGCAGGCTGGATAGATGTGGAAGTTGATTTGCCCAACCTTACTAATTCCTATTACATAGGATTTATGTCAATGGGAGATGACTGCGAAGGCGGAGGCGGAGGCGATGGCATGGGAATTGACAATATAGAAATCGTAGATATGGATATGAATGAAGTTCCTCACGTAATACTTTGGGAAGGCGACAATGTTGATTTTTACGATTTATCTACAGGTGTGCCTGTACTGTATAATTACGAATTTGAAGGCGGTAGCCCTGCAACATCCACATCAGATGCTCCAATTATTAACGTACATTACGATACGGAAGGATTATACGATGTAAGTCAGATTGTACGCAATACGCTGGGCGCAGATACCATGCTCCGCGATGATTATGTAACGGTTACGAAGCGAATACTGAAAACGGATACGGCTATTGTTGTTGCCGACTGCAACAATGAAATAGATGCTCACATAACTCTTACAGCCAATAAAGACTGGATTGCAACATATCCTGCATGGATAACTGTAAATCCATCATCGGGAACAGTTGCAGCACAAGGAACGCCCGAAGATTTTGATATTCATATAACCGTTCCCGCCCAAACCAAATATGTAGGCAAAATTGATGACATATTATTCCGCACCGACGATTATATGGCAACAGCAAAAGTAAATGTAAAACAGGCATCGGCTGCGCCCACAGGCACAACAGCGCTACGTCAGGATGCTGACAATGCTGTTATCAGTTGGGATGAACCGAATTGTTTCATACATGAAAAATCAACATCCAAATGTGTCGTTACTGACGCAGGAAACGGCAATTTTGAAGAATTTCCTCAAGAATGGACGGTATTTACCGAAGGCGACGGCGACGGTTGGCTGTGGAATTATCCTGATGAAGCAAATTCCAATTCAGGCGCAGGTTCTGTAATTGCATTTTCGTATGACGAAATTACAGGCGACTCATATTATGCCGATAACTGGCTAGTAACTCCCAAATTGAAAATTTCCGAAGATTACCGTACATTGACATATTATGTCAGAGCATTAGACACAGATCCGGACTATATAGATTCTTATGAAGTGCATCTGTCAACGGCATCTGAAATTACATCGGTAGCCGATTTCGATGTTGAACTTAAAGCTCTTGCAGCAGCCGAAGGCATTGGCAACTATAAAAAAATCAGCATTGATTTGAGCGAATATGCCGAACAGGAAGTTTATATTGCATTCCGCCATTTCTGTTATGATAAATGGGGCTTGCTGATTGACGATGTAAGCGGACTTGAAGTGGCATCCTGCCTTGCCGAAAATGAAACCGAAAGCATGAAACCTGCATCTATGCAAACATCGTTGAAACGTATGCTGTCGATTAACAAGGCTAAAATATCTTATCGTAAAAATACGCGAAATAAAACCGAAAGACAGGCAAACAGAAAAGAAAGACCGCAATTTAGAAACGATGCAAATAGCAGCGTGCAGGCATTGAAAATTGATAATAAAGCAAACATGCAGGAAAACGCATTACAGTCAGTCAATACACCAATGGCGGCAGCCGTATCGGGCATTGATGATTTAAAAAAATGCGGAAATTATACAAGCGCTGTATCTTTTGCGAATATGGGATTTAATATTGACGGTTTCAAAGTTGCGGTAAGATTTAATGAATCCGATATAGTTGATTATTCATGTTCAGAATTGAAAGCCATTACTATAGGGATCTACAGTCCGTTAAATATAGAATTGTTTGTTCAAAGAGGCGATAATGTTATTTATACGCAATCCGTAACATCAACTCAAATAAACAGCGGATACACGCCTACAACAATCACTCTTACAAGTCCGGTATCGCTTGCAGGCGAAGGCGATTTGTATATCGGTTATATAACGCCGAATTACCCTTCAACAGGAATTTTCCCCTATGGCGTGGATGACGGACCTTATGTTGATGGCGGCGCAGAAATATTTTTTGCAGGACAATGGTTGTCAGGCTCAGATTTCTTGAATCTTAACGAAAATTTCCATATAACAGGACATACCGAACTGGAAGGCGCAATAGGATCTTACAATTTATATCGCCAGCGCAAAGTAAATAATATTCCAGCAGGAGAACCCGAACTTATTGCACAGGATTTGGATACGGCTTACTATGCAGACAAAAATATTGAAAACGGAGGCGAATACTGCTATTGGGTAACATTTAAATCAAAAGGCATGGAATCATGTATAAACGACACAAGCTGCGTATTTATACCATATCAGCAGCAAATAGAGCCGATAGCCGATATAGAAAAAATTTATGGCGATGATGACATCAAACTTGATAAAGTCGGAACAGATGACATAATAATAAGCAGTTCCGCCGAAGACGAAGATTATTTTGCAGGACGCACAATACCTGTAAAACTGGAAGTTGTTTCGGGCAGTTCTATTACTTTAACAGGTTCGGAAAACGATTATACAGCCGAAATTGTGGAAGCCGGAATTACCCGACTGCGTGCAACGCAGGAAGGTATTGCTTCCGTTGATGCCGATACATTATTGCCGGCAGATACTGTTGAATTTAATATAAAAATAAACAAAAAAGCATTAAAAGTTAAAGCTAATGATGCAACTCGACAGGAAGGAGAAGCAAATCCCGACTTTACGCTCGATTATGACTCATTTATATCGGGCGAAAATGAAAATAATTTGGATGTAATTCCAACCGCTTCATGTTCGGCAGGCGTGTTATCGCCCATAGGACAATATGAGATAGTAGTTAATGTTGGCAACGATAAAAATTATGATATGATACCCGTATCAGGCATACTTTATGTAACTCGTGTCGAAAACAGAATAAATGCCTTTACGCCTCACGAATCGGATGACATTAATGATTTATTTATGTCAGGATACAGGATGAAAGTCTTCAATCGAAGCGGAGTGCTGATATATGAAACGCACAATAAGTCAGAAATAGCACAAGGCTGGAACGGACGTTTCCAGAATAATGGACAGTTGGTTAATCCGGGCGTGTATTACTATATTCTGTACGATGATAACGGCACGGTAATACGTAAAGGCAGTGTAAATGTAATTAAAAAATAAATAATACAGATATGAAAAAAATAATTTTAATATTGATTGTAGTTTTTAGCGGGCTGAGTTTGTACGGACAGAGTGATGCTATATTAACACAGCAATGGCTATCACGTATAAAT
>JAISNL010000012.1 GCA_031276235.1 Prevotellaceae bacterium
GAAAGGATTTTTGGATATACATCGCAACTTGGAAATACGCTATCTTCCTCCTTATTCGCCTGATTTAAACCCTGTTGAGCGAGTCTGGTGGTATATGCGAAAAAGTATCACACACAATCAATATATTTCAACTATGTATGAGCAAATTGAAAAATTCTGAGGTTGTTTTCCAAAATGCTCAAACCAAATCCAACTCTTAAAACTATTTGTGCAATTAATTTGTAGAGATGATATAATATTGTTAACGCTTACACAGGGGATGAAAAATTTTAATTCGGCAAAGCAGCTATGCAGTTATTTCGGTTTGTGTCCCCGCATATACGAGTCGGGAACAAGTGTAAGAGGTAAAGCCAAAATCTGTAAAATGGGCATGTCAACGGTCAGAAAAATGCTATATGTATGTGCGCTGTCTGCAAAAAAACACAACCGAGCGTGTCGAGAACTTTATGACAGACTTGTGCAGCATGGCAAATCTAAAAAACTCGCACTGATAGCCGTAGCAAACAAATTACTCAAACAGGCATTCGCTATTATCAAAAACAAATCTGTGTATGTTGATAACTTTTTGCAACAAAAATTTGCTTATTAACACAGTTCTTTGCGAGGAGCGGATCAGCGAAGCAACCGAAGCTCGGCGTAGCCAATCCAGAAAATCAGGGCATAGCCCTGCGTGGGAAAAATCAGGTACGAGATGCTATCACACATTGTATGGCTCTGCCAAAAAATCATTAAATTATATAATTTGTCTTATAATTTAAAATTATTTCATAAATTTGCAACATTCTTGTACAAAAATTTAATCGCAAATGAAATGCAAAAATACATATAACTGCTTTGCCGAATATTCGAAAAACATGTTTTTCGCGTTTGCTGCGCTTCCGCCAAAGAGCAAAACAGCATTTTTACCCGTAAATATACTTCCCGAAGGTTCGGAAACAGTATTTGCACCCGTAAATACGCTTCCCGAAGGTTCGGAAACAGCATTTTCACCCGTAAATATACTTCCCGAATGTTCGGAAACAGTATTTTCACCCGTAAATACACTTCCCGAATGTTCGGAAACAACATTTTCACCCGTAAATATACTTCCCTGAAAAGGGAAAAATATTAATATAAATTTCATTAATAATAATTTCAAAAATAAAGTATTATGAACATTTTAAAAATTGACTTTCACAGTCTTCGCAATGAAGAATGGTTTCAATTTATGACTGAATTTAAGTATTTGGTAGAGAAATCAACCCCCGAAACACTCGGCGTTGCCGAACTGTTTACACTGTTTTTAACCAATTATGCCGATTCGGATACGGCGGCTGAACTAATCCGCAAAAGCCCCGAAACGGCTAAAATGCTTGAAGCCGACAACAAACGCGATGCCACTTTTCGCGGATTTGCAGACGCTGTGGCATCGTATGCAAATCACTTCAATGCCGACAAACAACGCGCTGCCGAAGATTTGGCAATCGTACTCGACCATTTCGGCAACCTCGCCAAAAAGCCCTCAAACGAAGAAACGGCGGGAATGTACAACCTTTTGCAGGAACTCAACGGCAAACACGCCCCACAGGTGCAACTGCTCGCAATCGCAGACTGGGTGCAGGAACTCGAACAAAACAACAACGACTACGAAACGCTTGTCAAACAGCGCAACACAGAACTTGCCGAACGTCCCAAAGTGCGCATGGTTGACGCACGCCGCCAAACACAGGACGCATATCGCAAAATCGTAGAGCGCATCGAAGCCCTGATATTAGTGAACGGCGCAGATGCATACGCCGCATTTGTGAACGAACTGAATACATTTATCAAACGCTACAACAACATTGTATCTCAACGGCAAGGGCGCAGGGAAGCAAGCAAAGAACCGCAACTACCGAATAACAGCAGTAATTAAATGCACAATAAAGTTTACACAATAATAATAAAGATATGAAAAGAAAAATTTTAATTTTAGCAGCCCTTGCAGGCATGATGCTAATGACTGCCTCGTGTAGCAAAGATGAGCCGCATATTATGGCAACAGGCATAACGCTTGATAAAACCGAACTTACGCTTGCCGCAGGCGAGAAACTAACTCTTGTTGCAACAGTAACGCCTGCCGATGCCACAAACAAAAACGTGGAATGGAGTAGCAGCAATATTTACATTGCCACCGTAAATGCGCAGACAGGAGAGGTTACAGCAGTAGCAGATGGTACAACTGTCATTACCGCAACAACGCAGGATGGAGGCTATACTGCAACCTGCGCTGTCAGGGTTAACGATGCTTTAAGAACTTATATCAAACTTGATTTATTGCAATATGCAGGCAATACCGTTGCCACAACTTATACCGATGGCAGTACCGAAAATCTTACACGGAATAACGACGGTTATTTCCATATAAACAAGAGCAATAAAATACTGAAAAGCATTACTATTGAAAGCGGTTCGCCAATATTGATTGGACGCAAAACCGATGTTGACCTCACGTTCAAAACAAGCGGCGCGGGAATTGCTTTTCGCAATGCCATAAACGATACTGTTCCCATAGGTTCGTATGCCGAGCTTCAATTGATAGATACGCAATTGCGCGGCATATATAAGCAGGAAGCCGATATTGATTTAATGAATGAAGAATGGACTCCTATAGGTGAATATCAAAGGTTTTTTGAAGGCGTATTTAATGGCGGTACTTATACATTAGCAAACTTAAAGATAACAGGAAATAAAGCGTATGTCGGATTATTTGGCGCAGCTACTATTTCCGATATACATAGAATATACAATGTACATATTATTTCAGGCTCTGTGTCTGGACAGTTTGGCGTAGGCAGTATATGCGGAGGCGCTTTTACAGGGAGAATAAGTAATTGTTACAGCGCATGTACGATATCGGGAACTGATATGCAGATTGGAGGTATATGCGGACTAAGTCTTGTAGGAAATATAGCAAATTGTTATTATTCTGGCGTCGTATCAAATACTGATGAATATACCGGTGGTATATGCGGCTACAATTATAATGGGAGAATCTTTGCATGCTATAATACAGGTTCGGTATCAGGGAAAAATTATGCAGGAGGCATATCAGGATATAATACTTTTTCAGCCAATATTACTGCATGTTATAATATGGGAACAGTGTTGGCAAATAACAATTATGCAGGTGGAATATGCGGAGCCAACTTAAAAGATGTTATCGCCTGTTATAACACTGGTTCAGTGTCGGCTGGAGGTAATAATGTAGGCGGCGTATGCGGACGTAATACTGCAAATATTACGGCATGTTACAGTACAGGCTCTTTGCTGGGAAGCAGCAATGTAGGCGGAGTAATAGGAGAAAATGCCGCAACCATTACAGCCTGCTACTGGGCAGATGTAGCAGGAGATGATGCTGAATATGGCATAGGCAGTCTGGCTTCAAATACAGGTGCAACGCCGTTTAGCGCAAGCGCATGGCCAACTGTTGACGAAAATGCTGAATGGGGCATCGGAAATGGCAGCGGCAGCGGTAAATACTGGAAATCGCTCGGCGGCTGGAACAGCAGCAATCCCGTTTATCCCAAGCTGTACTTTGAACAGTAGTTTTGTAATAAAGTTTAAACAGCAAAGGCGGCAAAGCCGCCTTTGCTGTTTTATAACTTTATGAACTAGCAAAGAGTTACTTCCTTTGAATATACGATTTCAGAGGAGGGTATAAAGTCTTATCAGAAAAAATCTCTCCGCTACTGTACATATAATTTGTTATTTTATCAAATCAATACGATACAAACTCAAAATAAGGAACTGTAACCCATTTACCTTTGCGAATATCAAATTGCCTCAGGGCGCCGCCGCGAACGCCAAATTTTTCTGTAACCTTAAACTCAAAATATCCGCCGTAATATGTTTGCGGATACATTCCCATTCCCTGCGACATTTCGCCGTAACTGTTTCTCAATGAATACTGTCCCATTCCTGCAATTTTCACTCTGTCGGTGAGCCATAAACCTATGTCGCCGTTAAAGCCAAAGTCGTTGCGGGCTGTTCCTCTGACTGAATAATTTGTTCCGTAAAAGCCTGTTTTTATGTAAAAATTATCGGTAATTGCAAAATTGATACTGCTACCGTAATAAGTTTGCGGACGTTTGCCGTACATTCCATGCGAAAACAAATTTTTGTTCCTGTCTATCGAATACATTCCAAATATATTAAGCCTTATTTTGCTGGAGAGCAGATAGTCAATTTCCGCATTAATATTTACATCGTATTTTGACCTGTTGTTTGCGCGATATTTATCAGCAGAAACAGATGTTGTGAATCGCAAGCGGTTGGTAGCGTACGTATATGCGCCTCCGATGTTTTCTATTGTTCCTATAAGCATATATGTTTGACGGCTTTGAAAAGTTGTAAGAAAACTGTTGGTTGAAAGTCCCAGATAACCGCCGTGGTAAAAATCGTATGACAGCGGCGTGCGTACAGCCAAAGGATTTGGAGTTGTGCGGGCAATATATGATTCCAATTGATAATCATATTGCGGAAGTGCAAGCGGGTTTGAAAAATCTGTATAATCGTTGCTGAAATTGCTGTTAAAATTTGTCCCATATACGGGAAAAAGCATTAAAGGATAAGCATTTTTTATAATTTCCGAATTTGTATTTGCATTGATTTTTTCATTTGTTTCGGATGGACTGATTTGTGTCTTTATGGTATCAACAACTTGCTCCGACTGTGATTGTGCAACAACCGCAATCAGCGACAATCTCAATATCAATATCATTTTTGACGTTTTCATGTTTTGTTCAGCTTTTCCTGTATATTACAAGTTTTTGACCTGCCCGTATCAGATTGTTCCTTCCTATATTGTTCCAGTATTTCAGGTCATTTGCACGAACTTTGTATTTTTGGGCAATGCCGCCAACAGTTTCTCCTTTTTTTACTATATGAATAATTTGTTTTCCATCCGACGACGTACTGTAATTTACAGGCGTTGCAAGGGTTTGCGGAGTGAAATAAAGGGAATCTCTGTATGCGTATATTTGACTTTCGTTATCTATGAACGGATTTGTGTAAGCGGCGGGTAATATCAGAGTATATGGTTTTTCCTTGCCGGGAATAATATCGCGGCGATATTGCGGATTCAACTGGCGAATCACTTCAATCGGCGTTCCTATTACCTTTGATATTTGTTCAAAATGCAGCATTTTGGTTATCATGAAAGTGTCTATTGCAACAGGCATTATGGGCGGCGCTTTTTTCAATCCGTGTTCTTTGTAATACGTCATGGCATAAGTTGCTCCGATAAACATTGGAACATAACTTCGCGTTTCGCGCGGCAAATATGGATAAATACTCCAAAAATCTGTTTTTCCTCCTGCGCGGCGAATTGCTTTTTTTACGTTTCCTTCGCCGCAGTTGTACGAGGCTATCACCAGAGTCCAGTCGCCGAATATTTTATACATTGTGGACATATATTTTGCCGCTGCATGACATGCCGCCACGGGATCGCAACGCTCGTCAACAAAAGATGTGATGTTCAATCCGTAATATTTTGCCGTACGAAACATGAATTGCCATGCGCCTGTTGCTTTCATTCGAGAAACCGCCACAGGGTTTAATGCGGATTCGATTACTGCCATGATTTTAAGTTCGAGCGGCAAATCGTAACTGTACAGTATCTCTTCAAAAATGGGAAAATAATAATCGCCAAGGCTCAATATTTCTTCTGTTTTTGCGCGATATTTCTGCGTGTACACTATAATAGACCTCCGTACTATGTCGTTGTACGGAAGATGTACCACGCTTGCTATTTTCGACAATCGATTAATGTAAACAGAATCGTGGAGTTCTGCTGCCGGCAGGTAATCATTTTCGTTGAAATAATCAGTTGTATCAACGTTTTGCTGATAAAAGGCTGATAGCAAACTGTCGATAGTATTGCTGTATTCAAAGTTTGATTCTTCTGTTGCCGACTCATTGCCCAAAGCATCTCTTTGTTGAGACCATAAATTGAAGCATACAACATTTGCAATAAAAATAATCAGTATTTTTTTCATCTTTTTTATGTTTTAGAATTTTAATTTTAGTTTCAGTCCTACCGAAGGCGTTATGTTTCCCGATGCAAACGATGTTTCGTTAAACAGTACGGGTTCGCACTGTAATGACAGGTCGTCGTTTATGTCAAAATAACTTAAATGTGCAAATACATTTGCATCTACTATGTTGAGAATATAAACCAAACCTGTTACCAATATTGTCAAATCGCGGTTTCGTCTCGCGGTTTCGCGTGCATTTTTCAATGTTGTTAAACTGTATCTGCCTCCAAATTCATCCAAATCGGTGCTTGTGCCGTTTTCAACCGCATATTTTTTATTGTAGGCGGTTCTGTATCGGCTATATTCGCTGTCGCATTGATTTATCCAGTAGGCACAAAACCCGAGTCCTCCGTAAATTATCGGTATTTTCCAGTATTCGCCGTTGTACGCCTGCCCCAAGCCCGGCAGCAAAGCCGAATACAGCGTTGCGCGTTGCGGGCTTACAGGATTGCGGGTTTTGTCGGTTTTGTATGATGCAACAGCATCTAATGCGCCTGCAAGGTAAAACATCCCAGCCCCTAAATATGATAAATCTCTGTTGCGTTTGTAATCATTATATTTATTGGCTGTATTTTGATATTTATTTATGTATTCGTTCATTCGGGCTGGAGGAAATCCGGGCGTATGTATTTCGTTGAGCATGTTGCGGGCGCGCTGTGCATCTTTCAGTTTTGAATTGAAATATAATCCTGATGCTATTCCGCCGCCAATGCCCGCATAAATAACGGGAATTTTCCAGTAATCGCGGTTATACGCCTGTCCGTAGCCGGGTACAATCATTGTTCCCAGCAATACTTTGCCCATAGCCAGCGAATCTTTGCCCTGCAGTCCGCGAATAAAATTTTTACCCTGCGCCGACAAGATATTAGGCTCAACGGCGGCTATTATAATAATAAATATGTATATAATCTTTTTTCTCAAATTCATTTTTTATCAATTATTATTCAGTTGACAGTTGACAGTTATTTGTTTACTGTTTACTGTTCTGGATTGCTTTGTCGCTTCGCTCCTCGCAATGACGTTTTGCCCCATTTGGTCGTCATTGCGAGCGTCAGCGAAGCAATCCAGAGTTATTATTATGTTTTTCATTTCATTATTCATTATTAATTATCATTTTCAACTGTTAACTGTTAACTGTCAACGGTTAACTGCTTATTATCAATACTTTCAATATCTGCCTCTACGTATGAGATGACCCCACAAGCCTCGAGTGGGACATCTCCACAGCCTCGAGTGGGACATCCCCACAGCAACGAGTGGGATATCCCCACAGCAACGAGTGTATTGTCATCATATATTCTTATACATTTAGTACATAATCAAAAATAAATGTGCGAGGTTCATTAAGCAGCTTGGCTCCCGGCGAATACTGCGTAGTGATGCTCAATTTGTAGTCGCCGGCGGGCAGGCTGGCGGGTACTATGAAGCTCACTTTCGACGGGTCGTTCACCAAAATGGCGGTGGCGGCTACCTGCGTAACTTCCTGCGTGCCTTGATTTGTAAGGTAGATACCGTTTGCGGCATTGTTGCCGGCAATGCGTATTTTGCCGCCTGTGAGGTTCACTCCGCCGCCCGGCGTGAGCCGCGTGTTGTCCTCGCCTGAGGCTACATCATGCACGTTGTTGATAACTATGCCGCTCTGCGACATCCCAAGCACGTTGACGTGTGTCGCCTTTATCGCTTCGCGCAGTTCGGACGATGCCGTTGCCTTCACGTGGAGGCTGTGTTTGGCGGGATCCCAGTGGGCGTGGTCGCCGATAAATACGCCGTTCACCAACAGGCTGAAATATCCAAGCCCGAAGTACACGCTTGCGCCGTTGGCTATCTGTTCTACGGCAATCTCTTTGAGAATGTCGAGCGAGGCGCGCAGCGTGGTTGGGCTGAGGTCTGTACGCCGCGATACTGCGATGTTTATCAGGTCGTCTTCTTTGAGCGACTTGTTTGTTACTACTCGACCAAAACGGTCGTCTTTTCTGTCGGTAAGGGTCAAATCGTACAGTTCGACCATTACGCTTGTTTTTTCGTTATTTGTCATAATTTGTTTGTATTATTTAGTTATTAAAATCAGTTG
>JAISNL010000122.1 GCA_031276235.1 Prevotellaceae bacterium
GTATTCGAAGCCACCGAACCCGAATTATGCTACTGTCACATCAGCTTGGGCGACGACGGCAAAGTGTATCTTCCTGCTCATCACCTTGAGCCGCACGAAAGTTTATTGCTGAATACTTGTATCCGGAAAATGAAATCATTAATTAACGACACAATGCCATGCGCGCCGCGAAATGACATAGATGAAGTAACAATCTCCGAAACGGACTATGCTCAACAGAATACGGATACATTGGATATTAGCGCGACACTGAGCAAAGCGGATTTCAGAAGAATCGTACAGTTTGTTTTAACCGAAGGCGACCGGGTGACGTACAGTCAACAGTACAACTACAGTCCGCATTATGCAGCCGACGGTTTTGAAATATTCCTTGATCCTGCCGGTCAGCATGTAAAATATGAAAACGATTTATCTTATTACACCCACATAACAATAAGAACACCGGAACCGCGCACGTATTATGATTTCATAGAACTGTTCAACGACGGCAAAGTGTATATTTTCACGCATCCCCTTGAGCCGCACGAAGGTTTTGAAAATTTACTGCTCAATGTTTACATACCGAAAATAAAATCATTAATTGCCGACACAATGTCCCGCGCGCCGAGAAAGGACGTAGATGAAGTAACGACAATCGTCGAAACGGACTCCACTCAACAGAATACGGACATAATAAAATTGGATATTAGCGCGACACTGAGCAAAGCGGATTTCAGAAGAATTGTACAGTTTGTCTTAACCGAAGGCGACCGGGTGACGTACAGCAATAAGTATAACAACAATCCGCATTATAGAACCAATGATTTTGAAATATTCCTGAACCCCGTGAATCAGAGAATCAATTGGTGGTACGATGATTTATCCGTGAATGTGTTCGATTATAACGTGATTGTATTACGAACCAACGAACCCCGAATCTATTACGATAACATCCTATTGGGCGACGACGGCAAAGTGTATATTTACACGCATAAACTTGAGCCGCACGAAGGTTTTGAAAATTTATTGCTGGACGTTTACATACCGAAATTAAAATCATTAATTGTCGATGTAACAGCAATCTCCGAAACGGACTCCGTTCAACAGAAAACGGACAAATTGGATAATAGCGCGGCACTGAGCAAAGAAGATTTCAGAAAAATCGTACAGTTTGTTTTATCCGAAGGCGACCGGCAGACGTATTGCAATATGTACAACGACAATCCGCATTATAAAACCAATGATTTTGAAATATACATAAACCCCGTGAATCAGAACATCAATCCTTTATCCGTGAATGTGTTAGATTATAACGAGATTGTATTCGAAGCCACCGAACCCGAATTATGCTACTGTGACATCAGATTGGGCGACGACGGCAAAGTGCATATTGCCACGCTTCGCAAAGGCTTTAAAAATATATTTCGGGACGTTTACATACCGAAATTAAAATCATTAATTAACAACAAATAATGAAGACAAATACAACATACCGTTTTATGCTCACGCTGTTTGCGATTGCACTGATTATTGCACTGACCGGAGCATGTGCCAAAAAAGACACTGAGAAACCCGACGACAAACTTGTATGGGCAGACGAGTTTAATTATCAGGGACTGCCCGACCCTGATAAATGGGTTTACGAAACAGGGATGATGCGCAATTATGAGTCGCAGTGCTACACCACGCGGGCGGAAAATTGCAGAGTTGAAGGCGGAGAACTCATCATTACCGCCCGAAAGGAAAGTTATTACATGGAAGACATAGACGATATAGCGCAATATACCTCTGCCAGCATCAATACCAGAGGACGCTACGAGTTTCACGGCGGACGTGTGGAAGTGCGGGCTAAACTACCGCATGGACGGGGCGTTTGGCCTGCTATCTGGACATTAGGGGCGAATATCGGAGAAGTGGGACATCCCCGATGCGGCGAAATCGACATCATGGAGTTTGTAGGCTACGAACCCAATATTATTTACGGCAGCGTACACACCTACGACTATAAGAAGGACAAGCTGAAAAGCCTCACCGGAGAAACCGCTCTGCTCGACCCGACGGATTTTCATGTATATGCTATTGAATGGAACGAGGATAAAATTGATTTTTTCCTCGACGATACAAAATATTTTTCCTGCGCACGTGACACTACACATGCCGATAACTGGCCCTTCGACTCCACTCAATACCTGCTGATCAATTTGGCTATCGGAGGCTCATGGGGCGGCTATATGGGTATTGACGACAATATTTTCCCCGTAGAATACCGAATTGACTATGTGCGTATTTATCGTCTGTAAAAAAATGATTCCTGCAGTCCGAAACAGTTGAAAATTGAAGTTTTAGACTTTTAGAGTGAAGTTTTAAGCTTTTAGTCTAAAATTTTAGACAGATTTGTTAAAAGATGAAGCAAAAAAACTCGACTTCGGAGTTTTCACTTCCAAAGTCGAGTTTTGATACTTGCATGTCGCGGCTTTTCTATATATTCGGCAAAGCAGTTATGTATATTTTTGCTTGGATGTCATATGCGATATTCATTTTTTCTTATTATTTCAATCCCTGTTATCACAGTTAATTACAATGTTTTCTTTTGTTGAGCCTATCCATGTTATATGCGGACATTGATATGCAACCCATTCAAAACCAAACACCACAGGCGGCTTGTTTTTGAAAAGTTTTCCTGTCCATTGGTATTTGTAATTTTCATATTCAGGGGCAGGAAAATCTTCACGGTCTATTCCAAAATTCAATTCATTAGGAGATGAACTTTCGCTACTGTAAAATAATTCTTCAACAACAACTTTGCTATTCTTTTTATCTATTATCAATAAATGTCTTCTTTCAACGTGGTAGTAATTGGCATGTGTAAAATCTTGTATAACATGTGTAAAATCTTTTATAAAATATTGCAACTCGTTTGTTTCGTACAAATATGTATTTCCTCTTGCGGCTATTTTAGAAATGTTATACACACTGTCAATTTTATGGTTGGCTTTTGCTAAAGGAAAATCATTGGAATTAACTTTTTCCCAAACAATAGCTTTCATTTGTCCGCGCTCAAATGGATTTCCTTTGCCTACATATACTAAAACATTCTCGTAAGAAACACTCAATCCCGTTAAAAATTGTTTTTTTATTTCAAAACCAATCCTATAATCATATTGGTCGCAATGGTCGCAAATACTTGAGTAAGGACAACACTCATCAGGCGACCTATAATTATTTAAATAAGCGACAACATTCAAATGTTTTACAAAAAAAGAATGTAGCACATCGGTAGAATAATCGTATATAAACACTTTGTCTGTTTCCGATATTTTTGTTCCTGCAAGGAATCTTTTCCTGAATTCCGAGTTTAACATGAAATATTGAATCTGCTCTTTTTTCATATCTTTTAAATCGGGAATGGCAAGAGAATCCGGGTGGTTGATTAAAGGATAGATGTCAGAAAGTGATATGAAACCGACTTTCATCTCTGTATTCTCTTCTAAATTCATTAAATAATATAAGTCTAATATTTGAGATTTTAACACAAAAGTTGATGCAAAAAATAATATAACAGCAATATAATTTTTCATTGTATTGGGCTGAATAGGATTATTTGAATAGAATTTTAATCTTTTTAAGATGTTTTTTTATTTCAAACCTTCGCGTTTCAACAGCGGATAAACGTTTGGCGAATGTCCGCGAAAATTTACATACAGTTTCATTAAATCGTCGGTATAACCTCGTTCCAGAATGTTTTTGCGGAATGATGTTGCCGTAGCTTTGTCAAAATAGCCTTTTTCTGCAAACGCTTCAAAAGCATCGGCATCAAGCACCGCCGACCAGCGGTAACTGTAATATCCCGCCGTATATCCGCCTGAAAAAATATGCTTGAAATATGTGCTGCGATAGCGTGGAACTATTTGAGGTATTAATCCTATTTTTTGCATTTCATCCTGTTCAAATTTATTCACATCGGCTAACGGTTCTGTAGCCGAGCGCGTATGATATGCCATGTCAAGCAGCGATGCAGCAAGAAGTTCAACGTTATTGAAACCTTGATTAAACTTTTTACTTTCCGTAATTTTGCTGATTAATTCGGCAGGAATATTTTCGCCTGTTTTGTAATGGCGGGCATACATGCTCAACACTTCGGGCAGCAAAGCCCAGTTTTCCATTATTTGCGATGGCAATTCAACAAAATCGGTAGGCGTATTTACGCCGGCAATGCTCGGATAGGTACAATCTGAAAGCAGTCCGTTGAGCGCATGTCCAAATTCGTGAAAAACAGTAATCACTTCGTCAATATTAAGCAAAACCGGTTTGTCGGCGGCAGGGCGTGCAAAATTATAAACGAGCGAAACTATGGGGCGAACGTCAATCGTTTTGGTTTCAGATGTTTTTTCATCCTTCACGGCTGTGCGATGCTGAGTGCGAAATTCGGTCATCCATGCTCCTACGCCTTTTGTTGGACGAACATAAAAATCCAGATATAAAATTCCTACAAATTTTCCATCTGCTTCCTGTACTTCGTATGCAACAACATCATCGTTGTAAACAGGAATATCGTTGCGTTTCACAAATTGCAGTCCGTAGAGTTTCAATGCGACATCAAAAACGCCATGTACAACATTGTCAAGACTGAAATACGGCAGCAGCATTTCTTCGTTCAGGCTGTATTTTGCCACGCGAATTTTTTCGGCATAATAACTCCAATCCCATGGAGCAAGGTTGAATTTTTCACCGCTTTCGGTTATCATTCGCTGAATATCGGCAGCTTCCTGTTTTGCCAGTTGCAATGCGGGTTCCCATATTTGCAGCAATAACTGTTTAGCGGCTTCGGGAGTTTTTGCCATTTTGTTTTCGAGCGCATATTCGGCATAATTTTCATATCCGAAAATTTGAGATTTTTTTGTTCTCAAAACTACCTGTTCGGCTATGTTTTTCTTTGTATCATCGGCGTTATTGTTGTCGCATCTCATGATATAGCCTTTAAATATTTTTTCGCGCAAATCGCGATTTTTTGCCGTTTGCAAAAACGGAAATATGCAGGCGCGGTCGAGAGTAAATACGTATTTTCCTTCGAGTCCGCGGGCTTTTGCCGTTTCGGCTGCAACGTCTATAATTGATTGAGGCAGACCATCGCAGTCTTCGATATTGTCAACTACAAGTTGAAATGCATTGGTTTCGTTGCGCACTTTTGTTTCAAATTCAAGTTCGAGCAATGATAACCGCTCGTTTATTTGCCGTATTTCGGTTTTCTGTTCTTCGGTAAGATTAGCGCCGTTGCGAACAAAATCTTTGTACGTTTTTTCGAGCAGCATCAATTGTTCATGGTTCAAATCAAGTTCATTTTTTCTGTCGTAAACCTGTTTGATTTTATTAAACAGATTGGCGTTAAGGCTGATGTTGTTGGAATGTTGCGATACTTTTTTTACAATTTCTTCCGAAATTGCATCAAGAGAATCTGTAGCATCGCAGGCTCTTAAATTTTCAAAAGTAAGATAAACTCTGTTGAAAAGTTCGCCGCTAAATTCAAAAGCAACGATTGTATTTTCAAAATCGGGTACAGCGTTGCTACTGATTATTGAGTCAATAACAGCGTTCTGCTGTTTTATTCCTTCATCAAGCGCAGGAATAAAATGAACAGGTTTAATTTGATTAAACGGAGGCACGCCAAACGGTGTATCGTAGCGGCACAAAAGCGGATTTTCACATGAATTTGATTTTGTACAATTATACAAAACGAGCGCGAATCCTAATGATAACATAAATATTATTTTTTTCATTTGACAAATATTTTTTAATTAATTTTGCCGCAAAAATACAAAATTTTATTAATAATTAACTAATAATTATGTACGAAATAATAACTGTTATATTTGCAGGCGGAATAATCGGATATATTTTCAAGTCAAAAAGCAGATTTATAATGCTGTCGGAAAAGATTTACAGTTTGATACTTTTTTTGTTGCTGTTTTCGTTAGGCTTGTCCGTTGGAAAAAATGAATCTGTGATGAACAATATTTCAAGTTTGGGCTTGCTGTCGCTTGGCATTGCAATAGCGACAGTTGCAGGAAGCGTAGTCTGCGCGTGGATTGTTTATCGGATATTCTTTAAAAATATAAAAACCGACAAGTGAAAAACAGCATAATTGCCATATTATTTTTTGTAGCAGGCATCATTTGCGCTAAATTGCAAGTTGTTCCAGAATGTGTTTTGAATAGCGATTTTACTTTCCATATTCTTTGCATTCAAATGTTATTTGTAGGAATATGTATGGGCGCAGAAGTCAACAGAAGCATATTGTTGATAAAATCGTTGCATGTAAGAATATTGCTTGTGCCGTTTACAGCGATAACAGGAACGTTGCTCGGAGCGCTTTTGTTTTCACTATTCGTCAGCAAAATGCCTGTTTCCGATTTGCTGGCAATAGGTTCAGGCTTCGGTTATTACAGTTTGTCGAGCATTTATATTTCTGAAATACGCGGCGAAACGCTTGGTATCATCGCATTGCTTGCAAATATTGCCCGCGAAATCACAGGACTTGTATTTACGCCCTTATTGGCAAAATATTTTGGCAAACTTGCTCCTATTGCCGCTGCCGGCGCTACTTCAATGGATACATGTTTGCCGATAATAACTTCGAGTACAGGTAAAAACTATGCAATAATTTCGGTTTTCAGCGGAACAGTACTCACAATACTTGTGCCGTTTCTGATAACTTTTATTTTAAACGTTATGTAATAATTAATTTTTTTTAATCATGTTTGACAATAATAATTTACAGACATTTCCCAAAAAGACTTTTTATCCTGACCTCAAACAGTCGGGGTTTCTGGTTTTGCTGTTTCTGCCAGCCATGCTGCTTGCTGCCTTTCTGGGCGAAATATTGAAATCTATCAATATCAATGCGGATATAATAAATCTTACCACATACGTTTTTTCGTTAGGAACGATTGTAGCAATAGCATTTATCTGCAAAAAACAGGTTGGCGATAAGCCTGCTCTGCGTTACAGCAAAAAAGTTTCCGTATGGGTTTATATTTTAGCAATTCCTGCAATAATTGGATTAGGCGGATTGGTTGATATTATAGGAGTAATGATTTTGCCCGAAATGCCTGAATCTTTAAAAGAATCTTTGGAGCAGGCAATGCATCCCAATCTGCCGACAATATTAACTGCTGTTGTTGCCGCACCAATTTTTGAAGAAATTATTTGCCGCGGAATAATTTGCGAAGGACTGATAAAAAACATATCTCCGCGAGCAGGTATTTTATGGTCTGCATTTATTTTTGCGCTGATACATCTCAATCCTTGGCAGGGGATTTCGGCATTTGCCATTGGTTGCTTTTTAGGCTGGATTTACTGGAAGGCACATTCTATATTGCCTTGCATTTTCATACATTTTATAAACAACGGTTTGGCTGTATATTTATATTATTATTACGGGAAATTAGGTTATGATTTGGATGCCGATATTTCGGAAATATATCAGGTTAGCGAAATATTTATGATAGTAATATATGCCGCAATATTTTTAGCAAGTTTTTTATTGCTCTCAAAAATATTAAAATCTAAATGAACTAAGCCCAGAGATAAACTTCAAGCGGTATAAATAATATATTTATAAAAATGAAAAAATAAAAATGATTTGAAATTTATAATATGTCTTATATTTTGTGTAATATCATCTAAATCTATTGCCCAAACATATTCTATATTTGGGCATATTGTGGACCAACAAGGGATGGTAACAAGTAATTTTTCATTTAGTCGGTCGTTTTTTGGAGATGCTCTTAATGTTCAAATAGGAGTAAACGATATATTTGATAAAAACAAAAACAGAGCAAAAATAATTGTG
>JAISNL010000138.1 GCA_031276235.1 Prevotellaceae bacterium
ATGTTTCATCCTTCGGGAAAGTTTCTGCAAACAGTTGAGAGTTATTTTTTCACTATTTACTATTCTGGATTGGTTGGCTACGCCGAACCCTTCGGGTTTCGTAGCTGCGCTCCTCGCAATGACGTTTTATTATTTTCGGGCGAAAAATTTTTCGCCCATACATTCTTCACTTTCATCTGTTCTGCAATTCATTGTTTTCAAAATTCGCTTGTAAAATAGAATTTTATATCGCTGAAATTGGTTTGCGCCGTTTGCAGTGCGAATGCTGTATTGGCAAGGTAAACGTTGCGTCCGTGTTTGTCGGTAGCCATGTTGGTATATTTGCGTTTCATAAAATCGGCGAGTTGCTCTGCATTATCGCTTTGTATCCAGCAGGCTTTGTAGAGATTGAGTGGTTCGTATTTGCATTTAGCCCCGTATTCGTGTTCAAGTCGGTGCTGAATCACATCAAACTGCAACATTCCTACTGTGCCGATGATTTTGCGTCCGTTAAATTTGCTTGTAAAAAGTTGAGCAACACCTTCGTCCATCAAGTGGTCTATGCCTTTTGCAAGTTGTTTGAATTTCATGGGGGCGGCGTTTTCGATATAGCGGAAATTTTCTGGCGAAAAACTCGGAATACCTTTAAAATGTATAATTTCTCCTTCGGTAAGCGTGTCGCCTATTTTGAAATTTCCAGTGTCGTGCAAGCCTACAATATCGCCCGGATATGCCAAATCTACAATTGATTTTTTATCTGCCATGAATGTATTGGGAGACGAAAATTTTAATTGTTTTCCAAGCGCCACGTGCATATATGCCTTGTTGCGCTCGAAAACTCCCGAACATATTTTCAAAAATGCAATTCTGTCGCGATGATTCGGATCCATATTTGCATGAATTTTGAACACAAAGCCTGTCATTTTATCTTCAAAAGGATCAATTTCTCTAATGTCGGTAATTGCTTTTTGCGGATGCGGAGCGATGGTTACAAAGCAGTCAAGCAGTTCTTTTATGCCGAAATTGTTTACCGCGCTTCCGAAAAATACAGGCGCAACTTTTGCTTGAAGATATTCGGCAACGCTGAATTTGGTATAAACGCCATCCAGCAGTTCTACATCGTTGCGCAGTTTTGCGGCGTCATCTCCAATATATGTTTCAAGTTCGTCTGATGTCAAATCCGTAAATTCTACAGTTTCAAAGTCAAGCGTCTGTTTGTTTTCCGCATAAAACAGGTTCAGTTTTCTGTCGAAAAGATTATACACACCTTTGAAGCGGCTGCCCATGTTTACAGGGAATGTGAGTGGATGGATTTTTATTTGCAGCCGTTTTTCTATTTCATCGAGCAAATCAAAAGGGTCTTTACTTTCGCGGTCAAGTTTGTTTACAAAAACAATCACCGGCGTTTTTCTCATTCTGCATACTTCCATCAGTTTCAAGGTTTGCGTTTCAACTCCTTTTGCACCGTCAATAACAATGATTACGCTATCTACGGCAGTTAAGGTGCGATAAGTATCTTCGGCAAAATCTTCGTGTCCGGGAGTATCAAGAATATTTATTTTCAATCCATGGTATTCAAACTGCATTACGGCTGTTGACACAGAAATACCGCGCTGCCGTTCTATTTCCATAAAATCGGATGTCGCTGTTTTACGAATTTTGTTGGAGCGTACAGCGCCTGCCGTATGAATTGCGCCGCCGAAAAGCAGAAGTTTTTCGGTTAATGTCGTTTTGCCTGCATCAGGATGCGCTATAACCGCAAACGTGCGCCGCCGTTTAATTTCAGACTGTAAATCCATTGTTTGATTTTTTGAAGTGTGTGTTTTTATTTATCGTCATAATGTCCCCATGCCGACATAATCACGACAATCATTTTTTCGTCATCTATGCTATACACAAGGCGATGTTTATCAGAAATTCGGCGCGACCATTGTTCTGCTCTGTTTCCTCCTAACGGTTTGGGACGTCCTGTGCCTATAGTTGGGTGTTCTGATAATTCTATCAACAGTTTGCGCAATTTTAAAATTATCGCCTTATTCCCTGATTTTTGCAATGTTTTGACATCCTTTTCGGCTTCGGGAGAGTATTGTAATATATAAATCATAATAAACCTAAAAATATATCCAGTTCTTCAATACTCTTGATGCTTTTCACTTTCCCCTCTTTCACTTGCTGCATCGAACGGTCGATTTTCGCAAAAAATTCTTCTTTGCTCATTAATGTATCATCATCCGTAACGGCAACAATTTTATAAACCTTGTTTTTTCCTCTTTGGATAAGAATTTCAATGCCTTCGTCTATTTTGTCGAGATATATCTGCTGTTTCTCTCTGAATTCGCGGGAACTTATTACTAACATAATTTTAATTTTTAAATATATACTAATTTTATTGCAAAGATAATATCTTTTCTCTTGCAACTGATTTTTTGCATATATTTTTATTAATGTTGAACGAACAGAAGCTGCCTCGCTTTTGAGTCAGCCTCTATCTTTTTGTGTTGAAATTTATCAATATTCTAAAATTTTATATTCTACGCGTCTGTTGGCTTCAAACTCGGTTTCGCTACATTTTGCATTGTCGCAGTTGCCACATTCGTTTACAGGATTTGCTGCTCCGTATTCTTTCACCGTTATGCGGCTTGCATTTATTCCGCCATGCGTTATCAGATAGTTTTTAACGGCTTCGCCTCGATTAGCCGACAGTTGAATATTATATGCATCTGAGCCGTGGCAATCAGCATACGAGGGCAATTCTAAAATTACCGAAGGATATTGCCGCATGAATATTAGAAGTTCTACAAGCGCAGGTATTTCGCTGTTGCGTATCTCATATTTGTCGAAATCGAAATAAACATATTTTATTTTACCGTTTTTAATCATATCTGCAAATATTAAATCGGGATGTACGGGTTCGGATGCTGCCTGCTCTTCTGCTTTTTCGATTATCTTTATTGTGTCGTAAACAATTTTCGGTTTTTCGGGTTCAAAAAGATAGATGCAGTCTGAGCCGTCGCGGTTAGATGATAAATAGCCGCTGTTGTCATTGACAAACGATATAGCAAAATCATCGCCTTTTGAATTGAAAGGGAAATCCATGCGTGCAGGTTTTGTGAAAATATCGCTTACTGCCGGAAATACAAATATGTCCAAATCGCCTGCGCTTCCTGCTGTTGAAGAAAAATAAAGATTGCCTTTTGCATCAAATCGTGGAAAACGTTCGTCTCCGCCAGTATTTATTATTCTTAAATTTTGCGGTTCACTCCATGAGCCGTCGCCGTTGCGCTGGCTGCGGTAAATATCAGTTCCGCCAGCTCCATTTTCTCTGTCGGATGCAAAATACAGATACATTCCATCGGGCGACAGGCAAGGGTCGCCGCTTGAGAAGTTCTCGCCGTTATGTTGAAACGGTACAGGCTCTTGCCATTCGCCGTTGCCGCTCTGTTTGCTTATGAGTATCTGTAGCGGATATTTTTTTATATCTGGATGAGACCAACCTCCTTTAGTCGTAGATTCTGCAGTTCCCGACACGGTAAAGTATAATTCCTTTCCATCTTTGCTGATAAACGGCGAGCCTGCTTTGGGATATTTTTCAAATGCAGGCAGTTTCAATTTATTGCGATTGTTGTCAAGTATAAACAATTTTGAGTCGGCAACATCGTCATTGCCTTCATTTGGTATGTTTTCAACAAATATAATCTGTCCGTTCATATATGGAACTGCTCCCCATGTACCCTTATCGCCAATAGTTATTTTACTGAGCGTACAGGTCTTTTCCTGCGAAAAAATTAGCGAAGGAAGAGATATTAAGGCTGCAATTATTATCAATTTTTTCATTTCATTAAATTTTATTTTCATTAATAATAATTTGTTTCAAAAATATCTCGGCGTTACGTATTTCTTTTTGGGTTTAACAAAATAATATCCCAGCGACACTTCAAAACTGCCGTTAGCGCCCGACATTACTTTATTCAGATTGAAATCGTAAGCCATACCAAGCCGTATTTTTTCGGTTACATACACTTCTGCAATAAGCGACAGGGCATCTTTCTGCATTGTGTTTTCTTCTATATCCGAAAACCACAGTACGCCTTTACGGTAGCTGCCGCCAACGGCTACCATGTCGTTTATCATCAACAAAGCATTTATATCGAAAGTCATTGGATTTTTCATATCCGTTTTCAGCAGGGCTGATGGCAGCAGTTTTAATTTTGAGTTCAATGGTATTATGCCGCCAAATGTAAGAAAATAATTTGCATCGGTGCGAATTATCTGAAACGATTCTGCATCTGCCTTGTTTGCAACCAATCCCATTATTGAAAATCCTGCATAAAAGTTCTTCATGTCGAAATACAGACCCGCATCAAATCCGGGTTTCCATACGTTTTTGGCATCTTGAGCTTTGGGGTCGATTGCTCCATCTTCATCTGTAAATTTAGCGCGGTTGAATCCGTGATGAACCATTCCAGCCGACAAGCCAAAACTCAATCTGCCGCCTTCCATTATCTGAATGCGATAGGCATAATCAACCATCAAACTGTTCGTATATGTTTCTCCTATCCTGTCGTTTGTATATACAAATCCAATGTTTGAACCTTTTGACAGATTACCATCCACACTCAGCATTGTTGTTTGAGGCGCTCCGTTAATTCCAGCCCACTGTTTGCGATAAATCATGTGTCCGTAGAATATATCCTTGTAGCCTGCATAGGCGGGATTGATATATATACCGTTGAACATATACTGTGAAAACTGCGGTACTTGCTGCGCTTCTGTTCTAAAAATGCCGCATAAAACAAGTATGCCTGTAAGTAAGATTATTTTTTTCATGTCTTATATTTTTTATTTTGTTCTTTTTATATTTCTAATGTCATTATTAATGAGAGTAGAATGAAAAGCGAAAAGCAGTATATTACAGTTTTGGATATGATATGCAATATTTTATGAACTTTTGCCTGCGCTTTTCACCTTTCATTTTTCCTCTCCGTTCATTTAATGTTTAATATGGAAATAACCTGTTTTTTCATCGGTATATCCGTTAAATTCTATCAGTTTCAGCTTGTAGAAATACACGCCGTCGGGCAAGTTTGCTCCGTTCCATGTGCCGTTCACATAATCGTCGGCTTTGAATACCTGATTACCCCAGCGGTTGATTACTGTCAACTGATTATGCGGATATATTTCCAAGCCTCTAATGCGAAGATTGTCGTTGTGTCCATCATTGTTAGGGGTTATCAAGTTATGTATGTAAACATCTTCTCTTATTATCAGTTCTGCATTGTCGGACATTGTTGAGCATTGCGCTTTTTGTGTTGTTGCCGTTACCGAATACATTCCTGCATCCGTCAGACGCAATCCTGTGATATGCAGAGCTTCGCCCTGTCCGCCATATATTACGCTTCCGTTGTGATACCATTGATATACGAGAGTATCCAGCCTGTTCACTACTTCAAATACTATGCCCATTCCGGTTTTGCGCCATACCGTTCCATTTTCCATACCTGCCGCAGTGATTGCGGGTTGTGCAGGATACTGTATAACTTCTACGGCTGTTGCCATGCTTATACCGCTTTCGCATCCGTAAACGGTTGTTACTTTAACATTATAGTTGCCAGCCTGAGTTGCTGTGTATGTATTTGATATTCCGCTGCTGATTTCTGTTTCGTTAAAATACCATGTATATAAAGCCAAACCGCTTGTAGCCGCAAGCACAATATCGCTTCCTTCGCATATTGCCACAGTTCCGGCAAGCTCTATTGACGGACGTTCTGGAAGAGGATGAACCGTACCCGTTACTTCATCGCTGTATTCGCTCCAGCAACCGTATGAATTGCGTACCATCACCTTGTATGTATATGTGCCTTCGGCGGTTTGCGATACTGTATTTTCGTTACCGTTATGAATATCGCCGCTTGCCGTTTCCAGCCAGCGATAGCGGTCATGCCCGGGCGCTGTTGCAAATGTCAACGTTTCGCCAAAACATACGTAATTTGCAGGATTTATTACAGGTTTTGAAGGAATTGGATAAATTTCGCCTGTTACGATGTCGCTCCATTCGCTCCAGCAGCCTTCGGCATTTCGCACGCGCACCTGATACGAATATACGCCTTCGGCGGTTTGTGATATGGTATTGTCTGTTCCGTTTGTTACTGTGCCGCTACCCGTTTCTCTCCATCTGTAATTAGAATATCCTTCGGTAGCGACAAATGTCAACGTTTCGCCGAAACATACGTTATTTATCTTGTTTATTACAGGACTTTCAGGTTTGGGATTAATCACTCCACTTACAGCATCGCTGTATTCGCTCCAGCAACCGTACGAATTGCGCGCCATCACTTTGTACGAATACATTCCTGTGGCGGTTTGCAATATTATATTGCTCGTGTTGGTTATTATTGCTTCGCTTGCTGTTTCCTGCCAGCGATAGCGGTCGTAGCCAGATGCGGTTTCAAATTTCATGGTATCTCCAAAGCACAGGCTGTTTACAGGATTTATTACCGGTTTTGCGGGAGTTGGATAAACTTCACCGCTTATTTCTTCACTGTATTCACTCCAGCAGCCGTTTTCGTTTTGTATGCGCACTTTATAACGGTATTGACCTTCGGTTGAGACTTCCTTACTGTTGCCTGATGTATCCACAGCGCCGCTTATCATTTCCGTCCATTCGTATATGCCGTAAGCTGAAGGACTGGCTTTGAATCTTAGGGTTTCGCCGAAACATACGTTAGCTACGCTGTTTATTACAGGTTTGGGAGGTTTATCATAAATATTTCCGTTCATTATATCGCTCCATTTGCTCCAGCAGCCGTTTGCATCCTGCACTCTTACTCTATACGAATACGCGCCTGTGGCGGTTTGCGATACTGTATTGGCTGTGCCGGTGATTACCGCTCCGCTGCCTGTTTCCTGCCAGCTATAACGTGCATAACCTATAGCCGTTTCAAATGTCAAAGTTTCGCCAAAGCATACATCGCTTACCTGATTTATTACAGGTTTTGCAGGTAACTGATATATTTCGCCTGTTATAGTATTGCTCCATTTGCTCCAGCAACCGTTTGCATCCTGCACTCTTACTCTGTAAGAATACATGCCTTCGGCGGTTTGCGATAGCGTATTGCCTGTACCAACTGTTACTGCGCCGCTGCCCGTTTCCTGCCAGCGATACTGTGTATAGCCTGATGTAGCGGTGAATGTAAGCGTTCCGCCAAAGCATGTATTATCGCTTGCCGATATTGATGGCTTTGCGGGCAAGTTGTAAATTTCGCCGCTTGCCAAGTCGCTGTATTCGCTCCAGCAGCCGTTTACATCCTGTACTTTTACTATATAATAGTATAAGCCTGCGACAGTTTGCGATATTGTATTGTTTGTTGTTTCGGTTACAGCGCCGCTTGTTGTTTCTATCCAACTGTAATTAGAATAGCCTGTGGATGCGGTAAATGTAAGAGTTTCGCCAAAACATGCGTTGCTGCTTGCCGATATTGACGGTTTTGCGGGCAGGCTGTAAATTTCACCGTTTGCTACATCGCTGTATTCGCTCCAGCAACCGTTTACATCCTGTGCTTTTACTCTGTACGAATATAAGCCTGCGGCTGTTACCTGTTTCACGTTGCTTGTTGATGTGTCGCTTGTTCCGTTGCCTGATGTCCATACATATCTGAAATAGCCTGAGGAGGCTACAAAGGTAAGAGTTTCGCCAAGACATACATTAGTTACTTGGTCTATTTGAGGTTTTTCTGCGGCAGAATAAATTTCTCCTGTTACGATGTCGCTCCACTGACTCCAGCAGTTTTCGCTGTTGCGTACGCGCACCTGATATGAATATACGCCTCTCTGCGCTTCGGATACAGTATTGTTTACGCCGTTAATTACCGTTCCGTCTGTAGTTTTTCTCCACTGATAACGCGCATAGCCTGATACCGTTTCAAATATCATTATATCGCCGAAGCAAACATTGCTTACGGTTATTGCAGGTTTTGCAGGAAGAGAGTAAATTTCTCCGCCTGCGGCATCGCTGTCTTCGCTCCAGCAACCATTGGAATTCTGCACCGATACTGTATATGAATATATGCCTGCCGCTGTAAGGTTTTTGGTATTAACCGCCGAAGTGTCATAAATTCCGTTTGATGCCGTCCATGCGTATTTAGCGTAGCCTGCTGTTGCGGTAAGCGCAAGCGCTCCGCCAGAGCATACGTTGCCGCTTGCCGACAATGCAGGTTTTGCGGGAAGCGCATAAATCTCACCGCTTTCCGCATCGCTTTCTTCGCTCCAGCAACCGTTGGCATCCTGCACTGACACAGTGTACGAATATTGACCTGTGGCGGTATGCGTTTTTGTATTAATTGCAGTGGTGTCGAGTGTGCCGCCCGCATTCCATGCGTATTTCACATAGCCTGATGGGGCGGTAAATGTAAGCGTGCCGCCAAAACATACGTTGCCGCTTGCCGACAATGCCGATTTTGCGGGAAGCGCGTAAACTTCGCCGTTTACCGCATCGCTTTCTGCGCTCCAGCAGCCGTTGGCATCCTGCACTGATACAGTGTACGAATATTGATCTGCAACTGTAAGGTTTTTAGTATTTACTGTTGAAGTATCGTGTGTTCCATCGTCTGCTTTCCATGCATATTTCGCGTATCCTGTGGGGGCGGCGAATGTAAGAATTTCGCCAAAGCAAATATCTGACACGGGATCTATTACCGGTTTTGCAGGAAGACTGTAAACATAGCCTGTCGCTACATCGCTTTCTTCACTCCAGAATCCGTATGAGTCTTTCACTTTCACCTTATATGAATATGAACCTGCGGCGGTGTGCGTTATCTCATTTGTTGTATAAGCAGTAACCGTTCCATCGTCTTCCATCCATACGTACTCTGCAAAACCTGACGGTATTGCAAATTCAAGGGTTCCGCCCAAACATGCATTTGTTACGTTTATTAAAGGCTTTGCAGGAATTTCTACTACTTCGTCAAAGTAAGCGTTCCAGTTGCTGTCGGCGCGGTACGCATCGCCTGAACCGCTGGGAACAACCAGCACACAGGCAGGGTTTATACCTGCAAAAGCATTAGCGTTAATATTTGAAGGAGGCGTTGTAGCAAGGCTTGCTACAAATATTAAGCCTGTACAGTTGTCAAATACGTTGACGGACATACTAAGACTGAAACTCTGTTCGTCAAAATTAACAGAAGTCAGAGAAGAGCAATTATTGAACGCGTTCGACACAATATAAAGATCGTTAACAGCCGAAAAATCCAGAGATTGTATGCCGCAGTCATAAAACGCATATTGACCGATATACAAATTCGGCATCTGGAAATCGACAGCAAGCAGTCTATTACATCCATAAAATGCCCCTAATTCAATATATGTTACTGATGGAGGGATGCTGACTGATGCCAGATTGCTACAACTGCCAAAAGCATACATTCCAATATGAGTAACCGCTGATATTGGCTGAAAATTGATATTTGTTAAATTGTACAACGACTCAAACGCATGATTGCCTATACTTGTAATGCCGCTTTCAATAACGACAGTTGTTATCGAATAGGCATAAGAGTTCCATGGTTGAGAAGATGCGTTTGTATAATCGGACATGTTTCCGCTGCCCGAAATGGTAAGCGTACCTCCGCTAAGCGTGGCAGTGGCGGTTGAGCCGCAGTTCCACGTTTGTGCAAATCCTGCTGCTGTTGCAAGCAGGACGACCGAAAAGGTCAAAATCATTTTTGTTAAAAAAGTTTTCATACTACATGATGTTAAAAATTAAGGAATAAAAATCGTTAATTGTAACAGTTTCGGGCAAATGCCGCGAGGTTCTGTCTTTTCGCAGCATTATTGCCGCATTTTTTAGATTTGAGTTTTTGTTCATTTTGCTACTTTATAAATGTTTAATTATTAATTTGTTTTTCGTTATAGCTTTGTCGCTGCGCTCTACGCAATGACGTTTTTATTATTTATATTATGTACGATAATCATACTGTTAATTTATAGATGGCGTTTAACTGTATAAATTTTGCATCCTCTGACTGTTTGGCAGGCTTCCCTGATGTCTTCGGAGGCATTCCCGAAAAATTCAGGGGATATAAATAACGATGTCAGAAAATGTTTAAATAAATGTTCCATATCCCCTGTATTTATTGGGTTTTTGCCTGCTTGATGCGGCGCTGTATTTAGATGTAATTTTATCATGTTAACATACATTGAAATTATTTCACAAAATTATTTTGAACCTTAACCGCCGCCAAATAAATTAGCCATTATTTTGTCAAGAATTGCAATTTTTGACAAAATAATTTTTGACATTTTTTTTCAAATTCGGTTCTTCCTCATTTGATTGATATTACAACGGCGTAGAGGATTCTTTTTTTCACTCAAACAGTCGTTATCTGCAAAAGAGAAATGTTAAAAGTTGCAAATTTTGACAAATGACAAATTATATATATTACGATTTGCATTATAAAAAACAGGATTGGAAGAAAATTGAATAATAATTAATGAGGTAAATTTAGATAAAGGCTTTGAAAAAATATTTGCTAATGCATAAATCATCATGAATGATTATTGATGACAATACCCAAACAGTTTCCTTTACATTTTCCAAAAACCTCAAGCCAACAAATTTTCTGTTTCTACGAAGTAATATTTATAAATTTCTTTATTAGGTCTATTTTTTAATACATCAATTATATTAAAAACAGTATCTCTATTTATTGTATCGTCTTTTATTTTTATTACTTCTTTTTCTAATCTGTTTATTACTTCATATATTATTATCATCTTATTCTATATTTATTTATTAAAAATGGATAAGAGTTTTCACTCTTATCCATCACATTATTCACAAAAAATCTAAAAAATGAATACTATATTATATTCATATCTAACTTTTATATTTTCTGGTATAGTATTGTAAATCTTTACACTTTATTATCTCTGTTAATTTATCTATAGCAAATTCTATGCCTTCCATGAAAGGTAATCTTGCACTCTCATCTATAGTTTTTATATGTTCATGTCCAGCTTTTATAATCCTATTTATCTCTTCACATTCATTTAACAAATCTAATATTTTTAATCTTGAAAACGCTTGACCTGCTATAAATGCTCTTTTAACATCTTCTGTTTCTAAAACAGTATCTTCGTTTATCTTTTCGCTTTGAAGATACCATTCTGCTATTTCATCTGATGTTGTTATTCCTTTTTCTTCAAGTGTTTTATTAATTTCCATATGCCTATCTGTTAAACTTTGTTTACATATATCAAGTGCTTCTTCTCCAAGTTCTCTTATTCTTTTTAAATGTTCTTTTAACTTATTTTCCTTTTCAAGTTCAATCCGCTTCTCTTTATATCTCTCATATTCTTCTAATTCTTCTTCTGTTGGAAGAAGTTGCTTCTCTATTAGTTTTTCTTCTTCTTCTTTAAAATGTTCCATCATTTCTTTTGGCATCCATACATGATTACCTTTATCATCTGTTATTTCAACTACTTCTAAAGAATCATCTTCTATTTTATTTTTTATATCCATATTTATTATTTTATTATATTATTACAAAGTTCTTTGATAGTATATTGTAGATTATACTTCATTAGTGGAAATTCTATTGAAAACAAAGATAATAAAAAATCTAAACATACCGTAAAGTAATAATTATCTTCTATACTGTTTGTATTGTTTATAAACGAGTTTATGAATAAATTATACAAATAAAACATCCCGCACAAGTTGCATTTGTGCGGGATGTTTTATATTTATTTATTCACTACTCACAATTACATTCAAAGTTGTAATTTACTTCGTATGCGCCTAATTCTATTTTGCTTTCCTG
>JAISNL010000030.1 GCA_031276235.1 Prevotellaceae bacterium
AGGCGAGGCAGTGCTTACTGCGCTGGGATACCCAGACGAGACTTCCTGTACTGCTTTTTCCTTAAAGCAAATACTGTACCGAGTATAACTTTTCCTGTTGACTGGTTTGTTGTGTGTCATCTTTTCTGATTTTTTGTGTCAACCTATAGTAGGACATGACAGATAATACTTGCCAAAAATTTATTCTGAAAAATAAAACGATTATATTTGTAAAAAGTTTTAATCTCATATCAATGAAAAAAATATTAATATTTACAATAATATTATTTGCTGGAAAATGCGCCGAAGCTCAACACTGGATTGGTATTCGCGGTGGTTATAATAATTCGGATATAACTGCGGACAGGTTTAATTACCGCAAAACAAATTCGTATTCAAGCATTAATTACGGATTGATATATAAAATATATATTGACAAATATACGGGACTTCAGGCGGAATTTAACAACATAAAACGAGGATTTTCGTACAAGGAAAATGATACGGTAAATATACGCGAATCGTGGGAATTGCCCATATTGGGACACGGTCGCATGGAATTTGGCAATTTCATCGTATTCATAAACGGCGGATTTTATTTGGGCTATACTCAAAAAGCGAAATATAAACTCAAAAGTCAAACATCTGCAGCCGAAATGCCTGCATCCTTTACAGGGCGCGATGTGCGTTTTGAATTTGGATTCAATCTTGGAGGCGGCATCGGTTTTCGCATAGCAAAACGCATAGAACTGCAAACTGAATTTAGATATAATTATGGACTTACTTATCTTTACAAGCCAAAATATCAAAACGAAAGAGTTAAATACATACAGCCGACAAGCATGCAGGTTTCGTTCGGCGTTCTTTACAAATTTGCAAATATCAAAAAATAAATGTTCTGTAAAAGCCTGACAAAATACGCTCGCCGCGCAACAAATGTTGTGAACATAGGCAACATTCCGCTTGGAGGCGACAATCCGATTCGCATACAGTCGATGATAAACGTTGCAACAACAGATATTGATGCCGCTGCCGCTCAATGCAAAAAAATTGTAAACGCAGGCGCCGACTATGTTCGCGCTACAACTCAAGGCGTTTCCGAAGCAAATGCGATGAAACTTATCAAACTGAAACTTGAAGAACAAAACGCTAATATTCCACTGATAGCCGATGTTCATTTCAATAGGGATGCAGCAAAAATTGCGGCTCAAAATGTGGAAAAAGTAAGAATAAATCCGGGAAATTTTATTAATAAACAAACAGTCGGCAATAAAATTTTTAATACAGATGAATATAATGCCGAACTGCAATATTTGCGCAGCGAATTTGTTTTGCTGATTGACATTTGCAAGCAGCATAAAACCGCATTGCGCATCGGCGTAAATCACGGTTCGCTGTCTGAAAGAATTATGAATCGTTACGGCGATACTCCCGAAGGAATGGTAGAATCGGCAATGGAATTTTTGCGTATTTGCAAAGATGAAAATTTTAATGATGTTGTTGTTTCCATGAAATCAAGCAATACTCGAGTAATGGTATATGCTTACCGGTTGCTTGTTGAAAAAATGACCGGAGAAAAGATGAATTTTCCTTTACACATTGGCGTTACCGAAACAGGCGATGGTTTTGATGCGCGTATAAAATCGGCTGTTGGCGCAGGCGCTTTGCTTGCCGACGGTTTGGGCGACACAATTCGCGTTTCGCTTACCGAAGCGCCTGAAAACGAAATCCCCGTAGCAAAAATTATTGTCAATCATTTTAAAGAACGTACAAATCATAAAGTTATTCCAGATATTGATGCAAAAAAATATTGCCCATACACTTACAATCAGCGAAAAACCAAAGCTTCAGGTATTTTTGGAGGAAAAAATCAAATAGCGACAGTTGCCGATTTATCGCATATAAATCCTGTTTACGACAAAGATTTTGAAGGTTTAGGCTTTATAAAACAAGGCAGGATATGGAAAAAAACTTCAAAATCACCTGACGCCGTTTATACCGGATCTTCGTTATTCGACTCCGAAACAGAAGGAATAACAATACTTTCAGATGAAAATGAAAATCTTGTACGCTGTAATATTTCCTGCTTCAACAGCGATTTATTCGGATGGCTGAAAAAAAATCCGCAAAACATTCTAATGCTCGAAAGCGACAATACAAATGCCGTTGCCGAACTTCGCGCATGTTTTCTGATGCTCGAAAATGCAAATGTGAAAAATCCTGTAATAATTCATCGCCGTTATGATGACACGGATATTGAATCGCTGCAAATAAAAGCCGCCTGCGACTTTGGCGCTTTGCTTATTGATGGTTTTGGAGATGCCATTTGTTTGCAAAATCCAGAAACAGCAGATACAAATCCTGTGCAAATTTGTTTTTCCATATTGCAGGCTGCACGCGTACGTTTCAGTTCAGCGGAATTTATAGCCTGTCCGAGTTGCGGACGAACGCTTTTCGATATACAGACAACATTATCCGAAATAAAAAATCAAACATCTCATTTGAAACATCTTAAAATTGCAGTAATGGGCTGCATTGTAAATGGAACAGGCGAAATGGCTGATGCCGATTACGGCTATGTAGGCGCAGGAGCAGGGAAAATATCTTTGTACAAAAATAAAATACTTGTAAAGCGCAATGTGCTTCAACATAACGCAGTTAACGAACTTGTTGCTCTAATTAAAGAAAACGGCGACTGGGTAGATTAAAAATAAAAATAAAAATACAAAAAACAAACCCGCACAGGATAAATCTGTTGCGGGCATGTAATTTAATATGTTTTTAATTTAGATTTACTTCTTTCAGTCTGTTTCTGCTTCGTTTTCAAATCACAAAGTTGACAGAGTTTTTTTTGCACGTATATTTCCCGGCGTATCGCCCAACATTTTTAAGCAAAAATTGTTCAGGTGAGCAGGAGATGAAAATTTGAAATCTTTGGATATCTGCGTGAATGTAACTCGCGAGCATGTTATTTCATGAAACAGTTTTTTCGCTTTTTCCATACACAGCCATTGATAGGCAGGCACTCCAAAAATCAGTTTGAAGTGTTTTTTAAATCCCGATAAACTATAGCCCATATTTTCTGCCATGTCGCTTATGTTATGGCATGTTTCGTTGATTTGATAAAATTTTCTTGAGAAAGCAATATCTTTTGTCAATATCGGTTTGAAAAAGAGATACAGTTCATCACTGGTATAAAAATGTCCAAAATAATAAAGCAATTCTCTTTGCTTCATTTGAAAGAACTCAGGGTCATTCAATCCAGATGACAAACATTGTTTTACGTGCGCCAAATAATCTGACATTATTTTATTAATCTTCAAAGCGCTAATTTCATATTGTTTGTATCTGCTTTTAATTACGCCTTCAACTTCTAAAAGTTTTTCAAGCGGCACATTGTTGCAAAAATGCATGTCAACAGTCATCCCCATAAGTATCAGTTGAACGCTTCCTGTTGTTTTTAGAATACATTTGTTGTGCGGAGGTATCAAAACTATGCTTTTGCTTTCAAGCATCATATCAACATGCATTGCACATGAAAAAAGACACACGCCTTTTTGCACAAAAAGTATTCTAATTTGAGTAGATTCGGGTATTTTAATTTGTCCCTGTTTTGTTTTTTCAATACACTGAAAATAAATTTCGCGTTTTTTTACATTATTTGTAGTCATAATTTGTTTATTATTTTTTTCCATTTTTTATTTATTTTTATTTTATTCTCCTGTTTATGTGTGAATTTAATTCATTTTATACGTATTCAACAAAACTTTTAGTACGGTTTGTTTTGTATTTTTTTGCAAATATATATCTTTTTTTAAAATAATGGTTAAATTCGATCAAATAATTTTTATTTTATATAGACCATTGTTGCACCGTAATCGTATTCTTTGAACGAGGCATCCTGATAACGAACCTTGCCAGCATATTGAGTATCAAGCAGTCGGCGAATTTCATGTTTCAATTTTCCATTGCCTGTTCCGTGTATAAAAATCATTTGTCTGGTACGCGCCGATATTCCCAAATCCAAGGCTATCGTAAATCTGTCGATTTGCAATTTAAGTATTTCTCCATTGCTGAGATTTTCCTTATTGTTAATCAATTCTTCAATGTGTAAATCTATTTCTTCAATTTCGGATTTGTCTGCATATTTCACTTTTTTGCGTTGAATATCATTTTTATCTTTTTGTGATTTTTTTATATCCCGGTCTGAAAGATTTTCAATACAGTTTTTCAGTGTTTTGCGGTTGCTTGCTAAAATATAGATACAGGCATTTTCGTCAAAAAAATCATTCTCGACGAACATTTTGGAGTTCAAAATTTTTACTGGATTTAATTTGAAATCAATTTGTTGCACCGCTTGCGCCTTGTAATTGCAATTTTTGAACAGGATAAAATTTATTTGAAAAACAGGTATTTCTGCTATTTCGTCTTTGCTTAATATTCCAATCAATTCTTTGCAGTCGCCTTCCATTTCTCCGCTTTTAATCGGCGTTACAAGTGATTGTCCGTATTTTCCAATGGTGTAAAACATTCGATAACTGCTGTCGTTTATCATATAAATTTGCAAATCGCCATTTTCGGCATAGTTGTTTGAAACGGGAATAAATCCAAGAGCAACTTCAAATTCAATACCGTCATTATCTTTATCTTCAACATTATCTATTTTTTTATCGTCATTGGGTGCAATTCTGACATTTTCCTGTACATTTTCTTTTGGCCGGATTAATGTTTTTTTGTGATTTTCGGCAGTTTTTTCTTCGTATTCGTCAATTAATATTTTTTCACTGTTTCCATTAATTACAACAATTTCAGATATATCTACAGGAATATCGAAACCGTCGCTATCGCGTACAATTGCTATCGTTTTGCTTGCAAATCCTACAACAGTTCCTCCGCCCGTATCATTCAAAAACCGTATTGTATCTCCTGTGCTGCATTTCATGTTTTTATCATTTTAAATATTTTTAATTTAATTACTGTCATTTTTTCAATTCTGTTTACTATTTGCATCATTCAAACTTTCAAAGAACTGTATTTCTATTTTTCCATCAGCAGTTCCCTAAATTGTAAAGGATTGAAAGTAAGAAGTTGAAATTAAAAATGATAATGAGGCAAAGTTTTAGTTATTCCTCAAGTTGTTGTATTAGGATTTTCTCTAATTCTGCCTCATTTTTCATCTAAAAATCCACTTAATTTTCAATTTTATCTCGATATTAACATTGACCTTCTCAATATAGCAGACGCATATCTATACAATCTATCTACTTCTCCACCAATTTCAGTATTTATATTTTCATCATTTTTACAAGCATTAAATACAAACCCGATTATTTCAAATTCTCTAATTACATCTTTTGCTAATTTTTCTTTTTCATCTTTTGTTGATGCTTCTTTTATATCATTATATAATTTCTCCATCTTTTCTATTCTCTTATGTAAGTTATCTTCTTTTTTACTTAATTTATTATTCATATTTTTATTATTTTAATTACAAATATACTAATTATTTCAACGCTCAATTACAATATATACACACAAAAAATATATTTATATTATTAACCTGAGTTTTGGATAAGCCATACATCAAAAGCGAGGAAAATTAGAGATAATTGTCATGATTCCGATTGCACAAAAGTTATCGGAAAATATAAAAGGATATATTCAAATGATTTGGGGAATTAAGCCAAAACTAATTTCCCCAATATCTGCAGATAGTTCATTCTGATAGATGGTTTTTTATCAAAGAAACAGTATGCACCGAGTGCCGCAATCAAATTCATAATGAAATTATAGACAGATCGATGACGCGAATGTTTAATGTTGCCGATGTTTTTTAGTTCGTCATTAATAGTTTCAATAACAGAGCGTTTACATAACAGTATGCGGTCGAGTAGCGGCATCAGACGGTTCTTCATATTGCTTTTGATGCTGGGAACAAGGAATATTCCATCGTCGAAAAGCATTTTAAAAAGCGTAGCGGAAGTATATCCTTTATCAGCGAAAAGTTTACCGAACAGTTTTTGGTTAGGGTTTTAATTGTTTGAGGATTTCTGCCATCAACATTACCAGGTGTATGCCAAAATAAAAGCAATTCACCTTTATCATTACATACAAACCTGAGTTTTTAATAAATCATAGATCAAAAGTTAGGAAAATTAGGGATAATTGTCATGATTCCGCTTACACAAATGTTATCGGAAAAGA
>JAISNL010000010.1 GCA_031276235.1 Prevotellaceae bacterium
CCGCCTCCTGCACTGTTGAGTGAATAACCGTGAACTCCAACGAATTGGCATTCTCAATAAAATTTAACACATCGAGCAAACTCAGCCCCTGAGGACGCCGCGGCTTGCCCTGCTTTACTGTGATTTCAGATTTCGCTCCTCTACGCGTCTTGGTAATGTTACTATGCTTCGCATTACTTTGATTTTTCATTGTTTTGGTCATGAATGAAAATTTTAAAATAAAAACTATCGTCTTCTGCTTTGACCAAAACAATTACCAACCGTGAAGTGCAGCAACCATTAGAAGAACGATAGTCTAAACTTTTGCGTATAAAAAATGCCGCATCCTCTGTAGTCTGTTATATTGTCTTGGTCAAAGACAATGCAAAGGTAAAAACATTTTTTTGAATAACAAAAAAAAGGGGGGAAATTTTTTGGGAAATGTAATTAATTATAAATTCAATGCATGATAACCAATTGGTTTGATTGGTTTTTCTTCTAACTGTTTTTTTTCGGCAAGTTCAGTCAAAGCCTGATATATTTCGTTAAATTGCAAGTCAGTTTCTATCATAAATTCTTCTAATTTTTTATTAAGTTCTGCATATCCAAGCGCGTATTTATGTAAAATAACAAATGCCCTTATTATCGAAATATTCAAGTCAATCGCTTTTGCGCTGTTCAATACGCTTGCAAGCATACCAACGCCCTGTTCGGTGAACGCAAAAGGCATATAACGAATGCCTCCTCTATTGTTTGAGGTCGCAAATTGCGTCCTCAAATTGTTTTTCAGCGCTTTATATTCTGTTTCTGTTAATTCAAACATAAAATCTGGAGGAAAACGATTAATATTTCTTCTCACAGATTCTTTCAAACGTTTGGTTTCCACTTCATACAATTGTGCTAAATCAAAATCCAGCATTACTCGCTCGCCGCGTATTTCATAAATTTTATTCTGAATAGTTTGCAGTTCCATATTCTAAGAAATTTTCACAAAGATATAAAAAATGTAATTACATTATAAATTTAGTAGAAATGCAGGGATTTTATTTGTTCAAATAATGCCCTTTAAGCTAATATACAGTAATTGTATTATTTTCAACCGTATAAATAATTCGATGCTCTCGATTTATTCTTCTTGACCAGTAACCCGCTAAATTCTTTCTGAGTGGTTCTGGATGTCCGATACCTGTAAACGGAGTTACTATAATTGACTGCAAAAGCAATTCTATTTTTTTTATGATGGATTTATCTGTCTTATACCAATATTCCAAATCCTTTTCAGCTTCATCTTTAAATAGAAATTCCATATTTTTGCAAATCTATTTTTTTTGATTTTTGTTTTTCTGCCCGTCGTATTTTGTCCACAAATTCGTTGTTATATGGAATATCTTCTATATCAACTCCTGCTTTTTTAAAAAAAGGAGCAAGCGTTTTGCCGTATTTTTTCAGGTCAATACGCGCAAAACTTGCAGCGCCGTTGCTGTCTCTTTCTATTATTATTCCTGTTCCTGCCATATTTGTAAAAAATTATCATTAAAAATAACAATACAAAATTAATAAAAAATGTAATTACATCATCATATTGATAAATGAAAATGTAATTACATTATAAATTTAGTAGAAATGCAGGGATTTTATTTGTCGCCGTAATGTTTATATGCAGATATTACCAGTATCTCTACAATATCTTCAAATACCTGATACACTAATCTATGTTTTTGAGTGATTCTCCGCGAATAGCAATCTGACAGTTCGTGTCTTAATTTTTCGGGCTTTCCCGTTCCCGATGTCGGATGCTCTATTATTTCTATCAGTAACTTCTCTAATTTCTTAAAAGCATCAGGCTCTGATTTTTTCAATAATGAAATATCTGCCTTTGCCTGTTGAGTAAAACCTATACTGTAAATCATAACGAATCAAGAAAATATATTAATTCGTCTTTGCTTTTTGTTTTTATTATTTTGCCTTCTTTGGCTTGCTGCAACGATTTATCTATGCGGGCAAGCAGTTCGGGAGTAAAATATCGTTGATAATCGTCATCGTTTATAACAGGAGTTATAACATACGATTTGTTTTGCCCTCTGCGAATTACAATTCGAGCGCCTTTATCCGACAAATCCAAATATGTTTTTTGGTTTGCTCTAAATTCTCTTCCCGTTATTTCTATTATTTTTTCCATGTCAAAAATTATTTGTGTACACAAAACGGTACGCAAAGGTAAAAACATTTTTTTGAATTGCAAAAAAAAGAGGGGAAATTTTCATTAACAAAATATTTTTGCCAGATTGTTTTGCAATTCAAAATTATTATATATCTTTGTTTCGTGATAGATATAGTATGAGAATAGTATCGCATAGAAAATTAAAAGAGTTTTACGAAACCAAAGGCTGCGAAGATTCACGTTTGGCATTAGAACGCTGGTATAATGTTGCAGATAAAGCCACATGGAAAAACCTGTCGGATATCAAAGTTGATTTTTCTTCAACAGATTATGTAGGCAATCAGCATTATGTTTTCAATATCAAAGGTAACAGTTACAGGCTGGTAGTAGTAATTAAATTTACAATAGGTTATATCTATATTAGATTTGTAGGAACTCATAAAGAATATGACAAAATAAACTGTTTAACCATATAATAAATAAAGAATATGATTAAAATTACTAGAAATCAATATGAATTTGCTTTGGCAAGAGTGGAAGAACTTTTGCCCATGGTAGATGACAACACGCCTGCAAATGATAAAAATGCAGTGGAACTGTCAGTCATGTCAGATATTGTAATAGAGTATGAAAAAGAATATTATCCTATTCAAAAACCTGCGATATCCGAATTGATAGAACTGTATTTGCAGGAAAAAGGCATAACGCAAAAACAACTTGCAATAGAAATAGGCGTAAGTCCTTCACGTATTAACGATTATATTTCCGGACGCTCTGAGCCTTCTCTGAAAAAAGCAAGTTTGTTATGTCGCATATTAGATATACCGCCTTCGGTTATGCTTGGAATTTAAATTCAAACAAAAAAACGTAGAACCCTCTACAATATCATCACCGAAGCATCCTGTCATGATTTTAACTGTCAATTAATTCCATTTCCGTTTTGGTATTATACACAAATTCATATCCGTAAGCATTGCCTGCCAGCGGACC
>JAISNL010000035.1 GCA_031276235.1 Prevotellaceae bacterium
AAAGGCCGTCCATGATCAAGAGTTCAAAATCGGTGAAATTTTGAGCAAGAATGCTGTCCAAGCAGCGGCTGAGTGTGGCTTCGCTGTTGTAAGTGGGGATTATGATGGAGAAAAAAGGGGAAGAGGTGGAACTTGTGAAAAAATTATTCATTGCTTTATATACGTTTTACCTCTTTATTGTTTGAGTTATAATGCTTACTTACAATTATATTTTTCAAATATAATTGTAATAACCTTATAAAAACTTTAATATCAGACCAATGCCTTGATTTAATAAAAACTAATAAAGCCAAATGAAACAGTTTTTTTCTGGAAATATTTTTACAGCTATTTAAAGCAAATAATAATGAATGGAGTTTATCTCGAATGACATTTCGCCTTTTTTTATTTTTTTTCTCAGAATCAAACAAGGCATAAATCATTTTGAAATGGGATTCAATAACTAAGTGCATTTTTTCTTCTATCCAGTTACAACGAGTTAGTGAATTCTCTAAAAACCTATATTTGACAACAATATCTGAGGTTCCTTTTATTTTATATTGTTGAGCTAAATGTAATTGTAAATGCCAATCTTCGGAAATAAATTTAGAATCAAATTTGAATTGAATATTCTTAATAGCCTCTAATTTAATTAGTGAAGCTTGATTATAATAAAAAAAGTCTTTTACAATCCTTATAAAGAGATCGCCACTCAGTGGAGAAAAAGAATCGCCAAAGGAATGTGAAAAAAGGGAATTATATAACACATCTCCATTTTCATTTATAAGCATCATATCTCCATAAACCATTGCATAAGAGTCGTCAATTTGTTCGAGTAAAGCCACTTGATTTTCAATTTTATTGGGAAACAATACATCATCAAGAGCTATAAATTGCAAATATTTACCTTTTGCATAAGTAAGAGTTTCGTTCAATGAACAAAAAAGTCCCTGATTAATCGTATGTTTTAAAAATATACAATTAATTTTATTATGTTGTATCCATTCATCAATAATCGTTACAGAATTGTCTTGGGAACAATCATCACATATAATTAATTGAATGTTAGAATATGTTTGCGATATAATACTGTTTAAAGATTCTACAAGAAATTTTTCTTGATTATATGATGTAGCAATAACAGTGACCAAAGGATATTTATTAATATTCATCTGTTTTTCCATTTATTTATGATTTCGATACAATTATTTATATCTATTAAAGAAATTACCGGACTCATCGGCAAAGATAGTACTTCTTTGTGAATTTTCTCCGTAATCGGGAATGATAAATTATTCCATCCGGCGTAAGCGATTTGTTTATGAGGAGGTATCGGATAATGAATCAACGTTTGAATATCATTTGCCGCCAGATAAGATTGCAGTTTGTCCCGTTGTTTTGTCCGTATAACAAACAGATGCTGTACATGCGATTCTTTATATTCCGCAGGAACAGGCAGAATAATCTGTTCATTTTTTATGTTTTCCATATAATAACCGGCAATTTTTCGGCGGATTTCATTTTCAACTTCCAGATATTTCAGTTTTACCGAAAGAAACGCCGCCTGAATTTCGTCCATCCGGCTGTTCAATCCCTGATATTTATTAACATATTTTTCCAGAGAACCGTAATTGGCCAATGCACGGACAACGGCAGCTAATTCATCGTCGTTAGTCGTAACGGCTCCGCTGTCGCCCAACGCGCCCAAATTTTTACCCGGATAAAAACTGTTTCCGGCAGCATCGCCCAAACTGCCGGTTCGTTTTGCAGACTTCCCCCCTCCCCTGTGGGGAGGGGCTGGGGGAGAGGTCAGATAGGTTGCACCCACTGCCTGAGCATTGTCTTCGATGATTTTCAGATTGTACTTTTGAGCAAGCATTTCCAATTCGCTCGACCAGCAAGTCCGTCCATACAAATGCACAACCATAATGGCTTTTGTTTTAGGAGTAATTGCCTGTTCGATTAACGAAATATCCAGGTTATAAGTTTGAATATCAGGCTCTACCAACACAGGTTTTAGGCGATTGTCCGTAATCGCAAGAATTGTTGCAATATACGTATTGGCGGGAACAATCACCTCGTCGCCTTCCCGCATAAATCCCAATTCGATGTATGCCCGAAGAATTAAACGCAAGGCATCCAAGCCATTGGCGCAAGCCACAGTGTTTTTAACTCCAATAAAATCGGAATATTGACGCTCGAAGGTTTGTACTCTTTCGCCCAGCAAAAACCAGCCTTTGTCAATGACTTCCGCAGCCGCTTGTTTTAACTCGGCAGCATATTGCGCATTTATTTTTTGTAAATCAAGGAATTTTATCATAATTATTATTTTTATAAACTCTTTTGATATTTCTCTCACTATATATGGCCGGTGAAGCAAATCGTCATAACAGTTACCTCATCAACTGTTTCATGCTGATATTCCGCCGGTAATATTTTAATCGTATCCTTATCCATATCATACATTTTATCGAATGTAGACGACAAAAATACACCATTTTTATCAAATTTAGACGCCAAACTGACTCATCTCCTAAAAAAACTTTCGTCGAAAGGATACAACCATCCGAACGATAAAGGGATATCCGGATAGGTCGCCTCAAATTTTTTATACTTTGCCGGCTTGATTAATGCTTCATCGTATTTGGCTTCAACAGCATAAGGTTTTTCTACGTATGGCATTACAAAATCCACCTCATTACCGTCGGTTGTTTCTGTAAATCAAAGAATTTTATCTCAATTATTCGAATATATAACTTTTATTTACGTAAGAGGTTGAGAAATAAGTTCCTCTATTGTATAAATAAATTTTTCGGCAGACTCGACCAAAGGCAGTACATCGGCAAATTCAATAACCGTCCAATCACTGTAATCTCCTGTTTGACGAAGTTCAAATATCTTTGCGTAAAACTTTCCTAATTCTTTGCTAATTATGTCTTTGGAAATAAAATGCTGTCCTAATAAAGCAATCACGCCCGAATGAGTTTGCGCTATATGTCCATTTTTTATCAGCAAAGCGCTTGCTGCATAGTAGCAGGCATAATATAAACGATTCGCTACGGTGTGCCAATAAGCAAGTTCAATATTTCCTTTGGCTTCATGCAGAGTAGTTTTGGCTTTTTGCAAGCGATATACTACAATGACGTCTCTTTCTTCTTCGCTGAGTTTCATATTATTTCTATTCCTTCTTGTTCAACATTTTTATAAAATAGCGAAGTTTTTTGTTTTTCCCATTCCGGTACGGTAAAAATTTTAACGCTAAAATATTTGCCATACGTCCATCCTAATTCTGCAAAAGGATAAGCATAGTTATCATAATCATCTATCGCACGAAAAGGTTTATTAAGCAGAATAAGCAAATCCCAGTCGGACTCTTCACATGCGTCGCCTCTTGCCTGCGATCCGAATAATAGCATTTTATCGTTCGGCAGGATTTCCCGTCGTAACTGTTTTATCCTATTCAATATCTGCCTGTCCATTTAATTTTAACTATAATGTGCCGCAAAGATAAGCATCTTTTCTCTACCGGTAAAATTATCCGATATTTTTGTTCATGTCTTATTATTAACCGGATATGTTTTGGATGCGCATCAATATTCTTTACTTTATGCTACTTTGTGGTTAACTTTTTAATAATTTAAACCGAACGCCCACAGAGGCACAACATTTTGATAACCATATTCTATGTCGTCCTTAACGATAAAAGCGTTTTTCAATCCTTCGATTTGTTGTTGCGTTTTACTTTTTCCGCCCACCTCAAAAGTTAAATTGTCGATATTGAAATCGCCCTTTTCAGAACGGAAAACGGTATTATTTACTCGCATTTGGTTAAAAAAAACAGTTTCGTGCAGATTTCCGACGTCCGGTTCTTTTTCCGACAGACAAAACGCAAGATTGGTGTTATCCAAATAAACTTTTTCGATTTTACCAACCACCAAAGAACTTTCGGTTTTTTCGCGTAATTGGGCAATCATTCCCGCCTTTTCGATATAATAAAAATAGTCTGAAATAGTGTTTTTGCTAACTTCTATCATTTTCGAAAGACCTGTGAAATTAGGCTTAAACGGCACAGAGTCGGCAATGATTGTCAACAGTTTCAACAATTTTCTGCCTGTTGCAACATTCATATTTGCATATAAAGGAATATCCGATTCCATTGTTTGAGAAACGATTTGTCGCAAATACGTCGTAAAATCTTCACTATTTCCGAATGGAAAATATCCGTTTTGCAGGTATTCCTTGAAAAATTTAATTGGATATCCTATAACTTGTTTCAAATCATTGCTTTTATGCGAAAGAATATCTTCGAGCGATAATACGGGAACAGTAATATGATGAAAGAATTGCAGATATTCTCGAAACGACAAACCCTGTAAATGAATAA
>JAISNL010000050.1 GCA_031276235.1 Prevotellaceae bacterium
TTTAGAAGTTTTAACTGTTTTTTCAATGTTATTACAGCAAAAAATCAAATCAGGTAATACCCTAAAACACCACAGCCCGCTTGAATTTGCGGGCTTAGAAGCAATTTAGAAGCACTTACTTCTAATTTTCTTACTCTTATATTATTATATTTCAGATACTTATAAAAATATCTTGTGTTGCTTTGTGATCTCGGCGGGAATCGAACCCACATCAAAAGAACCGGAATCTTTCATTCTATCCATTGAACTACGAGACCAAAATTTTTGCAAAGATACGATAAAGTTTGCGAAATAATAAAAGTAACTTCTAAAAACTAAAAACTCAGGTTTACAATAAACGCAAAAGTAAAATATAAAATCAACAGAGTATTTGGCTAACAAAGATAATACACTATAATATCGGTCATGAAAATAATCGCGCTATTTTATATAAAATTTTGCTATATACAGAAGATTTTTACACACTTTTGCGACTTTCCGAGACTATTCAGATATTTTCAACTTTACAAATTTATAGTATCTTTGCAGTTAAATCATAAATAATAGAAAAATGAAAGCATATATTTTTCCGGGACAGGGCGCTCAATTTATAGGAATGGGCAAAGACCTTTACGATAATTTTGAGCATGCAAAAGAAATATTCGAAAAAGCCAATGATATTTTAGGCTTCCGTATTACAGATATAATGTTTGCCGGCACAGATGACGACCTTAAACAAACCAAAGTTACTCAACCTGCAATATTCATACATTCGACAGCGCTTGCTAAATTACTTGCCGACTTCAAACCCGATATGGTAGCGGGACATTCGCTCGGCGAATTTTCCGCGCTTGTAGCGGCGGGAGCAATGTCGTTTGAAAATGGATTGAAACTTGTTGCAGCGCGTGCAAATGCAATGCAAAAAGCCTGCGAAAAAGAACTATCCACAATGGCAGCGGTAATTGGTTTGGATGATGCCAAAGTTGAAGAAATTTGTGCAAATACCAATGGAATTGTTGTCGCCGCAAATTATAACTGTCCCGGACAGTTGGTAATTTCGGGAACTGTAAGCGCAGTTGAAACTGCCTGCTCAAAGTTGAAAGAGGCTGGAGCGCGCCGTGCGCTTATTTTGCAAGTAGGCGGAGCATTTCATTCTCCATTGATGGAATCGGCGCGTATTGAGTTGCAAGCAGCTATCGAATCTACGCAATTTAATGCGCCTGTTTGTCCTGTTTATCAAAACGTAGATGCAAAACCTCATACAGATGCAGAAATCATTAAGAAAAATTTGATACAACAACTTACTTCTCCCGTGCGCTGGACTCAAACCGTTCAAAACATGTGTGCCGATGGCGCAACACATTTCATAGAATTAGGACCAGGCTCAGTGTTGCAGGGTTTGGTAAAAAAAATCAACAGCAGCGCAGAAACAGAAAGTAAGCAAACCATATAACTTTATGAAACTTACATTGATAATGGAAAAGAGAATTTGCATAAAACAGAAATTTACGATAGATAAACACAAAATATGAAATTGCTTTATACTCTGATTTTTTTCAGTTTTTTCCTTTCATGTATTCATGCTCAAGAAAAAACGCTGAAAGAGCAGGCTGTAGATGAATTTAAAAAAGAACACTACGACGAAGCCATCGCTCTGCTTGAGAAAGCAGAACTTGAATCGCCAGATGATGCCGAAATTTACTTTTATCTCGGATGGTTCAATCATTATAGAGCCTACGACAGCCGCCCGCTGCAAGGCTATGATTTTGAATATTCAAAAAAAATATTTGCATATATGGACAAAGCCATTTCGTTGAATCCCAAATATGGAAATGCAAAATATTTTTACGGCGCAGAATGTAGCGCCAATGCATTTAATGCCATGTATGATTACGATTTGAAAAAATTGAAATATTTCTACAAACAAGCATACGAAAAAGGCGCATATCCTGCATGGCTGATAGAATTTGGGAAAAACATGATGAACACGTGCGACCGTAATGCAATTCTTTTTACAGGCGGAAATGCAGATTTTGATATTTGCATGTATTTACAATTACACCAAAGGCACAGAACAGATTTAACCGTTGTTTCGTTAGGATATATTGAAAGACCGTGGTATGTAACATTTCTAAAAAACGGGCTTGAAGGCGGCGTAAAAAAGATAAATATTGCGCTTGACGACAGGCAAATTATGGATATTCATCCGTTCAAATGGGATACAACAGAAGTTTATATCAATGTTTCGGAAAAGATGAAAAATGAATTTCAACTTGCCGCCGATTATAAAATGAAATGGCGAGTAGAACCCGATTTACTGTCAAACCGCATGCACTCTAAAATTGAAAGCGAGCAGGCACGAAAACGGATTTATCTAAGCCCGTTACGCGCAATCTTGCTGCATATTATAGAAAATAATTTTGGCGAACGCCCTGTTTATTTCACTAATTTTGCCGAATCTACATTCTACGGAGGGCTTAATGCGTATTTCCGAAACTGCGGATTAACTTCGCAACTTACGCCTGTTAAAACTGTAAACACCGATAATTCAGGCGATGTTAGCAAATTGGAATTATTGTTTAAAGCCGAAAATTTCAAAGATTTGCCAAACTTGAAATCAAACGATATTCCCAGAATATCAGGAATCATATTCGCCTATCATATTGCTGCCATGCAACTTGCTCGCACATACAAGCAATACGGTCAAATTGCAAAACTGAAAAAATTGATTGAAATATACAAATCAAATATTGCTATCGGAATAGACAAAGAATACGAAGATGAAATTTTAAACGAAATGGAAATCATGCCAGCAGATTGACAATTTGCAATATGATATAAAAAACTTATTTTTGTAAAAAATTACAGACAATATGAAAAAAATCTATCTTTTATTTGTGATATTCGCTTTCGTTGCGTGTAAAAATTCAACAAAAATTCCTAATGTTGACAATATTGATGTAAATGTGCAGGTTGTGAGATTCGATAAAGATATTTTTTCGACAGATGACGTTGCCGTTTTGCATGAAAAATATGGCAGTTTTTTTGATAATTTTTGCGATTATATTCTCGGCATCGGACGCTCCGACAGTGCAGATTTTCAAATTAATTTCAACAATTTCAAGAACGACAGCATTGCACGTCTTGCTCAGTCCGAAGCTTCGGAAATATTGAGCAGTTACGAGCAGACATTGAACAAAGAATTAACGCACGCGTTTAAATTATACAAATACTATTTTCCACAAAAGCCAATCCCGCAAATATACGTCCATACTTCTGGATTTAATACTTCGCTTATTATTGACAGCAACATTATCAGTATAGGCATGGATAAATTTTTAGGCAGCGATAAAGATATATATAAAGCGCTCGGTTTCAGTAAATATCTTATGCAAAACATGAGAAAAGAACGAATAGTTTGCGAAGTTGCAGGAGCGCTTGGCACAGATGAATTTCCATTGAGCAATATACATTATACGCTTGTTGAAAAAATGATTTACGAAGGAAAAATCCTTTATTTTAAACAAAAATTATGCCCGCTGATACCCGAAAATGATATATTCGGATTTAATACGGATAATATGAAATTTTGTGTGAATAATGAACAGCAAATGTGGATATATCTTGTAGAAAACAAACTTTTGTATTCCGATAATTATACTGTTATTACAAAATTTACCGAAGAAGCGCCGTTTACATACGATTTTTCGCAGGCATCTCCCGGAAAAGCCGCAAATTGGCTCGGCTTCAGAATAGTAGAACAATATGTAAACAATACAAATGCAAGCCTTGCCGAACTTATGAACGAAACTTCTTACGAAAAAATATTACGGGAATCTAAATATAATCCGCGCAATTAAGCAGTCGCTTGCGAATAGCGTTTTGTTTTTTTATAGCGTCATATTGGTTTCAACTCATTAAAATTTTGATGAATAGTATGAGCAAATTTCTGCACAAGCATGTGCGATAATTTTCGGTGTTTCAGAACATTTTAAATTCTATTAGCATATAGGCACAACAATTCTAATTACAAAAAGCAAATCGAAGAAAATAAAGACTTTCCATTCCTCAATTCCGCCTGAATTTGCTTGGTAAGGAACGAGAACGAATAATTACTAACGATTGATTTATGTCATTTGTTTTTAAAATTCAAAACCTGCCGCTTTCATTATTTTGCGGGGAATATCGGTATTGTCAAATTTACCTGTAAATAATTCTGCTCCCGCTCCAACTGCATATACGGGAACGACAATTCCTGTATGTCCTTTTGTGCTGAAACCAACTCCTGCCGCAATGTTGATAGAATCGCAGATGGCTCTTCCATTTTCTTTATCTAAAATTCCGACAGAACCAGTTTGTCCGTCGAGGCTTGAGAATCCGTTCTTGCCACCGCCTGTTCGCGCTAATGTAATTCCTCCTGTTTCGTGGTCAGCCGTAACTATTATAAGCGTTTCATCGGGATGCTGTTCATAAAAATCTATGGCAACCTGTACTGCTTCCGACAGGTCTATAACTTCTTTTACCGTTCCTGCGGCATCGTTGTCGTGAGCGCACCAGTCAATAATTCCTCCTTCTGCCATAATAAAAAATCCTTTGTTTTCTCTTGCTTTGAGAAATTTTATCTCTGCTTCTACGATATCCGAAAGTTTTGCTTCATCTCCTTTTCGGTTAATTGCATACGACAGGTTTTGTACTGCATTATTTTCGTTGAAAAAGGCTACGACTTTTTCAACGTTTGCCGAAATTTCGTTTATTTCTTTTATTCCCCATGTAATAGCATATCCGTTATTTTTTGTTATTTCTTCCAACGATTGCAGGTTTTTGCCTTTGCCTTTATCCTGCATAAAACTTCCGCCGCCGAAGAAGTCAAATCCGCTTTGCCAAAGTTGAAGCCCTATTTCGTAATAGGCTGTTCTGCTGATATTGTTTGCATAAAAAACTGCCGGCGTAGCATGGTTTATTGCAACATTTGAACTTATTCCGATTTTGAATCCTTTTTCTTTGAGTTTATACGACACGCTTTTGAGTTTTGTAACCGAGTCGGGGGCAACAGCGAGCATAAGGTTTTTTGTTTTGTATCCTGTTGAAAATGCTGTTCCCGATGCGGATGAACATGTTGTAAAACTGTTTGCTGAATAGGTTGTTACAAATCCTGTGTATGGAAATTTTGAAAACGACAAATATTCGCTTCCTGTTTTTCCCGCTTTATCTGCCAAATATGCTTCTGTGAGCGATACGTGAGAAATTCCCATTCCATCGCCTATAAAAAGAAAAATGTATTTAGCTTTTTTGCTGCTTTGAGCAAGACATGCGCCGCAAATTACAGCGATGCATAAAATTGTGGTTAATATTTTTTTCATTATATTTAAATTGGAAACAAAAAGAGGTGCTTACACACCTCTTTATCTGTTAAATAAATTTCATTCTGCTTTGAGTGCATTATACATAATTTTCAATGCCTGACAGCGTCTCAGTTCTTCTTTCACATCCGAAACAACTCCCATTTTTGTTTCTTTATCTATTTTAAGGGCAGTTGTCATGTATGGACGGTCTTTTTCATCCAAACCTTCGCGAAAAGCGGCGATAAAGTTACGTATATCGTCAATTGTTTTGAACGAATCGTTCAACTGAATACGTGTATCAGTACCGTATCTTGCCTGCTCGGATGCAATAGGAGGTCCTATGTTGATATAAACTGTAAGATCTTTACGGTCTAATTTTGCAACTTCCGAAGCTTTAGGCACATCTGTTCTTACTTTTACTTCGCTTTCGCGCATTGTTGTGGTTACCATAAAAAAGAATAACAAGATAAACACAATGTCGCCCATTGATGCAGTACTGAATCCTGCAAGTTGTTTAGCCTTTTTTCCTGTAAATTTTGCCATTGCAATTCCTCCTGTTATTTTTTATTTTTACGTGTATCTTTCGGCGGTGATTCCGATATTCTTTGCTTATAAATTTTAGTAATTGCATCACGTTGCGTTTCGTTCAAGTCTGCAAATTTTCTACCGAATATTTCAAGAGCTGCCTCATCGCGCAGTTCGCTGTATGCTTTGGTAAGTTCGTTTTGTACTCGCAGATATGCTTCGTAACTTGTACTGCGCACATTTTGCAATGATATAACTGCTTCCGATACCTGAACAATTCCTACGCCCGGTATATCTTCTTCTTTTTTACTCGATTTTGTCGGATCATTTGCCTCGTTTTTAATAAATTCCTTAGCTTCATCTTTCAAATCATTCAAATCCATTATTCTTGCATTTACAGAAAGCCTGTCCTGTCCATCAACGAGAACCTGCAATACGTTATGACCTTTAACTTTGTTTATAATTTCTTGATCATCTGGTGGTATTGGAGGTAAAACGCGATGTATCCCCATACTTTGATCCATGCTGGAGGTCATCAAAAAGAAGCAAAGCAAAAGAAACGATATGTCGGACATACCGGCGCCGTTTAGTTCGGGCATTTCTTTCTTCTTTCTTGCCATAATTGTTTTCTTTTTACAAAATTTTATTTTTTTACAATTCCTTTAATTGCCGACCATAAAACTACAACAACTGACAATAGCAATGCAATTTCAACCGCAATTATGTTCATATTTGCAACCAGAGAATGTGATGTATAATCATCTTGCTGTATTGGCGACAGGGTTTTCATGATTTCTTCGCCTTCGGGCGTGCCTTTCGACAAAATATAAACCAAGCCAACAGCAACAATAGCTCCAACAATAACAAAAAGCGTTCGTTTCAACAATTTCGGATTTTTAAGTATTGCAGGAAGCGGTAGCAGCAATGCCAGAACCACTGTAATAAGGAACAGTATAAATGTCCAATAATACAGCGGATTTAATAATCCTGATTCTCCGCTTTCTATTGCCGAGGAATTAACAAATGTAAAAACTCCTATAATAATAGAAACCACAAACAGGATTATTGTTATTATATTTAATGTTTTCCTTGACATGATTTTTATTTGTTTTTATTTTTTATAACCAAATCTACAAGCGTAATTGATGCATCTTCCATTTTGTTTACAATGCTGTCAATTTTTGCGAGAATGTAGTTGTAGAATAGTTGAAGTACAATAGCGACAATAAGACCTGCAACGGTGGTAATAAGAGCAACTTTCATACCGCCAGCAACAACGGTTGGAGATATTTGACCGGCTTGCTCAATAGCGTTGAAAGCCTGCACCATACCGATAACTGTTCCCAAAAATCCCAACGAAGGCGAAATTGCAATAAACAATGCAATCCATGACAGGTTACTTTCCAGTTTGCCCATTTGTACTCCGCCATAATTAACGACAGCTTTTTCTACCATTTCAACGCCTTCGCCTGCGCGGTCGAGACCTTGGTAAAAGATACTTGCAACAGGTCCGCGAGTATCGCGGCAAAGACTTTTTGCTGCTTCAACACCGCCATTTTTTAGCGCTGTTTCAACATCATCTACAAGTTTTTTTGTGTTGGCATCAGCAAGGTTCAGATAAATAATTCTTTCGATTACAAATGCCAAACCCAGAATAAGACACAAAATGATAGGGGTCATAAATAATGGACCTCCATCAATAAAGTTTTTCTTAAGCGTTTGGTGCAAAGGGACTGCAGTTTCTACTGCTTCTTGTGCGATTGCTAAATTTGCAACAACGGTCGTTCCTGTTGCTGCTAAAAACATAAATAGTTTTTTCATGGCTCTTTAAATTTAATTTTTTTTAATTTTTTTGTTTTTTATTAATTTCAATATAGTTACTTTAAAATTTCATTTTTTATCTCTTTATATTCAGTTTGAAGTCGCCAAAGTACAAAAAAAATTTTTAATACAACAAAATATTTAAGAAATTTCTCCTCGTAATGATTTTTGAATTTTGTCTTTTACTTCTGTAAAAGTCTTATTATTAGCAAGTAAGAATGATAATTTTGTTATTGCCGCTTCAAATGTCATATCTCTTCCACAAATTACTCCTGTTTTTTTGAACAGAATACCTGTTTCATAACGCTCCATTTCTACGCTTCCCACTTGGCATTGACTAATGTTTAGCGCTATCAAACCATTATCAATTGCGCGTTTGAATTTTGCTAAAAATTTTTCGGATGTAGGTGTATTTCCCGAACCGAAAGTTTCAATTACTATGCCTTTTAATCCTTTCATATTCAAAATATTATCAATGAAATCACAATTTATTCCTGGAAAAATTTTTAATCCTGTGACCGAAGTATCCATTTCGGTATAAATTTTTAACACTTTATGCGATTTTGGCTTTGCTATTGCAGGCAAATTATATTTGATTTCGACTCCCGATTCTGCCAGAGCAGGATAATTATATGAACGAAATGCGTTAAAATTTTCAGCGCTGTGTTTTGTCGTTCTGTTTCCGCGAAACAATTTATTCTCAAAAAATATACAAACTTCTGGAACTATGGGCTTTCCGCCGCATTGCGATGCTGCTATTTCTATTGCCGACAGAATATTTTCTTTTCCATCGGTACGAATCGAATCTATCGGTAATTGAGAGCCTGTAAAAATTATCGGCTTATTCAAATTTTCCAGCATAAAACTCAGTGCAGATGCCGAATATGACATGGTATCCGTGCCGTGCAGTATCACAAATCCATCGTATAAATCGTAATTGTTTTTTATGATTGTTGCAAGATTTGCCCAGAACGAAGGTTCAACATTTGAAGAGTCTATGGGATTTTTGAATGAATGGGTATCTAATTTATACTTGAACTTTTTTAATTCGGGAACTTCTTTTTCTATTTCAGCAAAATCAAACGGAACGAGTGTTCCCGTTTTTTCGTTTTGCTTCATTCCTATTGTGCCGCCTGTATATATTACGAGTACCGATGTATCCATGCCTTATTACGATATTTATCGTGCGAAGGTATAAATAAATTGTGATTAAAAAATATTTTTTAATGTGAAAATTATGATAAATATTATTACTTGCAGATTACTAACATATTATAAACAAAATAAAGGGCTGTGTACCCTTTATTTTTTCAATGACATTTGCACAAAGTATCTATTTTGGGTAATAGGCTTTTGTGCAAAATTGTCATAACAACATCACCTATGTAAAACCGATACAAAGGTAATTACTTTTTTTTGTTTGTCAATAGTTTTCTACATAAAATTTCAAAAAAAATGTTAAATGTGTAGATTTTTACGTATTTATTCTATTTTAGTCATAAATCAATCAAAAAATACAGGCTAAAAATAACAATTATGAATCGATTTTAAAATTATTGCCGCTAAAGCCTTATAAACATTGAAAAAAAATGTAAGTAAAAATTATAAAATGTTTTTCAAGTCAATATGTGAATTTGACTAAAATGTATGTTTTCAGATTATTATGATATAATTTCAGGATTGAAATAAATTTGGTATATCCCCCTGCTTTTTTCACATGAAATATTGTTTGCAAAATTTATCGCCTGCAATTTATTGCTTCGCATATCTTTTTATTGGGAAAAAAATGCAAAATAGAGATATTTGCAAAATCATTAGAGTTTTAAAATATTGAATTTACAACAATATGTTCACAAAATAATTATATATATTCGTTTGTTTCTGCAATAAGGTTTTGCAAAAATGCAAAAGCTGCAAAAAAAATTATTTAAAAATCAACTCAATGAAAAAACTCAAAAATGTTTATACTATTTGATAATTTGAACATTTTGCAAAAGTCTCATAAATTATTATTACCTTTGCGTTCATTAAATTGACTTCGTAGCTCAGCTGGTAGAGCAAATGACTCTTAATCATTGGGTCCAGGGTTCGATTCCCTGCGAGGTCACTCCTAATAAAATAGGCTAATGCAACAAAAAAGCAGCGTCTCATTACAGAAACACTGCTTTAAACTCAATTATCACTTCTACTTCTTTTTCTTTTTAGCGGCATAAGCTTTTTGCATTGCGGCTACGTCTTTTGAAGAAACTGCCAAACCAGACCGCTCAGTATTCTACTTTGCCATCAGGAAAAGTACATTTGAACACCGTCATTCCTGTATCAGCATCTTCTATAGAAGCGTATTTAAAAAAACCTTTGCAAGATAAAAATGTTCAATTTTTCCGCCGTTTTTTTCCAAAAATTTCCTTCATTAATGCCACATGAATTTGATTGGTAAGGAGGAACTAATTATATAAAAAGAGGCTGTTCGTCAGAACAGCCTCTTTTTTATAATGCTTATCATTTATTATTATTTTCTATTTTCTCTTCAATTGTTAATTTTCCTGTCAGCATTTTCTGATAATCGTCCATCGAGGCTACGACAAGATTGTCAAAGTGCTTTAAGCCTGTGCCTGCCGGAAGTTGATGCCCGCAAATAACATTTTCTTTCAATCCTTCGAGAGAATCTACTTTTCCACGTACGGCAGCTTCGTTCAGCACTTTTGTTGTTTCCTGAAATGATGCTGCCGAAATATAACTTGTCGTTTGCAGCGCAGCACGCGTAATTCCCTGCAAAACTTGACTTGATGTCGCCGGCATTGCATCTCTTACGCTAACTTGCTTTTTGTCTTTGCGTTTGAGCATCGAATTTTCATCGCGCAAACGACGTGCTGTTATAATTTGACCTGGTTTCAGTTCCATGGAATCGCCGCTGTCTTCTACAACTTTTTTATCATAAATCCAATCGTTTTCTTGCATAAATTCCCATTTATCTACAATCTGTTCGGGCAAAAATTTTGTATCGCCGGGGTCAATTATTTCTACTTTACGCATCATTTGTCGGACTATTACTTCAAAATGTTTATCGTTGATTTTAACACCCTGCAATCGATAAACTTCCTGTACTTCGTTTACAATATATTCCTGAACTTTTGTAGGTCCTTGAATTAACAATATGTCCAACGGCGTTATCGCTCCGTCTGAAAGCGGTGTTCCTGCTCGAACATAATCGTTTTCCTGTACAAGGATTTGTCGCGACAGCGGAACAAGATATTTTTTTTCTTCGCCTGTTTTTGATGTTACTATAATTTCTCTGTTGCCGCGTTTTATTTTCCCTAACGAAACTTCGCCATCTATTTCGGATACGACAGCAGGATTGGATGGATTACGCGCTTCAAACAGTTCGGTAACACGCGGAAGTCCTCCGGTTATATCGCCTGCCTTACCTAATGATCTTGGTATTTTGACCAAAATATCGCCTGCTTTAACTTTTTGGTCTTCTTCAACTACAATATGTGCGCCTACAGGCAGGTTATACTGTTTTATTTCAACATTTTTCGAATCAAGTATCTTCACTATGGGATTAAGATTTTTTTCGCGAGATTCGATAATAACTTTTTCTCTAAAACCTGTTTGTTCATCAGATTCTTCTCTATAAGTTTTTCCATCTATCAAACCATCAAATCCGATTTTTCCTGCATATTCGGAAATAATTACCGCATTGTAGGGGTCGTAATCACAAATTATGTCGCCTTTATTAACTATTGTTCCGTTTTTGAAATACAGACTTGCTCCGTAGGGAACATTGTGCGTATATAGTGTAATTCCCGTATTTATATCAACAATTCTCAATTCAGCCAAACGACCTATAACCATATCTGTGCTTGCTCCGTTATCGTTCACTTTTGTAACTGTACGAAGTTCGTCAATTTCGAGGCGACCGCCATAGCGTGCAACTATTTTATTGTCAGTAGCCGCGCCTCCTGCAACACCTCCAACGTGGAATGTACGAAGAGTCAACTGCGTACCCGGCTCGCCTATTGACTGTGCTGCAATAACTCCTACGGCTTCGCCGCTTTGCACCATGCGTCCTGTTGCAAGATTTCGTCCGTAGCATCTTGCGCAAACGCCTTTGCGTGATTCGCATGTAAGCACTGAACGGATTTCAACCTGTTCTATTGGAGATGAATCTATTTCTGTTGCTATTTCTTCGGTAAATTCTTCGCCTGCAGCTACAATAAGTTTACCTGTAAGCGGGTGAAAAATATCATGCACGGATGTTCGTCCCAGTATTTTTTCGTATAAAGATTCTACTACTTCATCGTTGTTTTTGATTGCCGTAACGGTAAGCCCGCGTAATGTTCCGCAGTCGTCTTCATTGATTATGACATCTTGCGATACATCCACCAGACGGCGTGTAAGATAACCGGCATCGGCAGTTTTGAGAGCCGTATCTGCCAAGCCTTTACGCGCTCCGTGAGTTGAAATAAAATATTCGAGTACCGAAAGTCCTTCTTTGAAGTTTGCTAGAATAGGGTTTTCGATAATTTGTCCGCCTTCTGCGCCTGATTTTTGAGGTTTAGCCATCAATCCGCGCATACCGCCAAGTTGACGAATCTGTTCTTTTGAACCGCGGGCGCCCGAATCAAGCATCATATACACGGGATTGAAGCCCTGTTTATCGGTGGCAAGCTGGTTCAAAAGTATTTTCGTTATGCGTGAATTTGTATGTGTCCAAATGTCTATAATTTGATTGTATCGTTCGTTATTGGTAATAAATCCCATATTATAGTTATTCATTACTTCTTCAACCTGTGCATAGCCTTCTTCAACCAATTTGTTTTTTTCTTCTGGAACAATAACATCTCCAAGATTGAACGACAAGCCTCCTCTGAATGCCATTTGATAACCTAAGTTTTTAATATCATCAAGAAATTCGGATGTTCGTGCTATTCCTGTTTTTTTCAATACTTTGCCTATAATGTCGCGCAAAGATTTTTTTGTAAGCAATTCATTAATATAACCTACTTCTTTTGGCACAACCTGATTGAAAATTATACGTCCTATTGTGGTTTCGATAATTTCGTTTTTTTCTTCGCCATCATCCGATTTTGTGCTTATTCGAACTTTAACTATGGCGTGCAAGTCTGCTCTTTTTTCGTTATATGCGATAATCGCTTCTTCCGTTCCGTAAAATACAAATCCTTCGCCTTGTGCATCTTTCCTTGGTTTCGTGATATAATACAAACCAAGCACCATGTCTTGTGATGGCACTGTAATCGGAGCGCCGTTGGCAGGATTGAGAATATTGTGCGAACCAAGCATAAGCAATTGAGCTTCAAGAATTGCTGCATTGCCAAGAGGCAAATGAACTGCCATTTGGTCGCCGTCAAAGTCTGCATTGAAAGCCGTACATGCAAGCGGATGCAACTGAATAGCTTTTCCTTCAATCAATTTTGGTTGAAACGCTTGAATTCCTAAACGGTGCAATGTAGGTGCGCGGTTCAGCAAAACGGGATGCCCTTTCATCACATTTTCTAAAATATCATATACTACAGGATCTTTTCTGTCAACTATTTTTTTTGCAGATTTTACTGTTTTAACTATTCCGCGTTCTATAAGTTTGCGAATGATAAATGGTTTATACAATTCGGCAGCCATATCTTTCGGCAAGCCGCATTCGTGCATTTTAAGTTCGGGACCGACAACTATTACCGAACGAGCTGAATAATCTACTCGTTTGCCTAATAGATTTTGGCGGAAACGTCCCTGTTTGCCTTTGAGAGAATCGGACAGTGATTTTAGTGCGCGATTTGATTCTGTTTTTACGGCATTTGATTTACGCGAATTGTCGAACAGCGAATCAACTGCTTCCTGCAACATGCGTTTTTCGTTCCTGAGAATCACATCGGGAGCTTTTATTTCAATCAGTCGTTTAAGTCGATTGTTGCGAATGATTACTCTACGGTATAAATCATTTAAATCGGATGTAGCAAAGCGACCTCCGTCGAGCGGTACCAGAGGGCGCAGTTCGGGCGGAATAACAGGAAGCACTTTCATAACCATCCATTCAGGTTTATTAATATCTTTGGATTCGCGAAATGCTTCGACTACGTTCAGACGTTTAAGCGCATCTGCTTTGCGTTGTTGGGATGTTTCGGTATTTGCCTTGTATCGCAACGAATACGAAAGTTCATCCAAATTGAGTTCGGTAAGAAAGTTGTAAATAACTTCAGCTCCCATTCCTGCTATAAATTTATTAGGGTCGTTGTCATCGAGCATTTGATTGTCTTTTGGCAATGTCGCTATCAAATCATCGTATTCATCTCCCGTCAACAAATCATATTTATTTATGCCATCTGCTTTTTTGATACCGGGATTAACAACTATGTATTTTTCGTAATAAATAATTGCTTCCAGTTTTTTTGCAGGAATTCCAAGCAAATAGCCTATTTTATTGGGATTTGAACGAAAATACCAAATATGTGCAACCGGTACAATCAGCGATATATGACCTACTCTTTCGCGCCGTACTTTTTTTTCGGTAACTTCAACTCCGCAACGGTCGCAAACTATACCTTTGTATCGTATGCGTTTATATTTTCCGCAATGACATTCGTAATCTTTTACAGGTCCGAAGATGCGTTCGCAAAACAATCCGTCTCGTTCGGGTTTATATGTTCTGTAATTTATTGTTTCAGGCTTAAAAACTTCACCACTCGAATGTTCCAAAATTTCTTCGGGAGATGCCAAACCGATTTTAATTTTATTAAAGTTGCTTTTAACTTTATTTTCTTTTTTCAAAGCCATTGTATTCTGTTTAATTAATAAGAATTTCTATTTTATGAATAAGTTTCAGATAATATGTATTTTAATACGCATAATGAAACAATTTTTACTATTCGAGTTTCACGCTCAAAGCCAAACCTCTTAATTCGTGTAGCAATACATTTAGCGATTCGGGTATTCCCGGTACAGGCATCGGATCGCCGCGCACAATTGCTTCGTACGCTTTGGCTCTGCCTACAACGTCATCTGATTTTATGGTCAATATTTCTTGCAAAATATTTGATGCTCCGAATGCTTCTAACGCCCAAACTTCCATTTCTCCAAAACGCTGTCCTCCGAATTGAGCCTTACCCCCAAGCGGCTGCTGTGTTATAAGCGAGTATGGTCCTATTGAGCGAGCGTGCATTTTGTCGTCAACCATGTGTCCGAGTTTTATGTAATATATAACGCCTACGGTTGCCGGCTGGTCAAACGGTTCGCCTGTTCCTCCATCGCGCAGATATGTTTTTCCGTAGCGCGGAAGTCCTGCTTTGTCTGTATATTTGCAAATATCTTCAAGTGTTGCTCCATCAAAAATAGGTGTTGCAAATTTAAGATTCAATTCTTTGCCTGCCCAGCCGAGAACTGTTTCGTAAATTTGTCCCAGATTCATGCGTGAAGGCACGCCAAGAGGATTAAGCACCACATCAACGATACTGCCATCTTCGAGGAATGGCATGTCGGCATCGCGCACAATACGCGCCACGATACCTTTGTTGCCGTGTCGTCCTGCCATTTTGTCGCCTACGCGTATTTTGCGTTTTTTTGCAATATAGACTTTGGCTAACTGTACTATTCCAGCAGGAAGTTCGTCTCCAATTGTAATATTGTATTTTTTACGTTTGTTTTCGGCATCCAGCTCTTTATATTTTATAAGATAATTGTTGATTAATTTTTTAATAAGTGTATTTTTTTCTTTGTCTGTTGTCCACTTGTTCGGATTAATCAAAATATAATCAACATTTTCAAGAACTTTGGATGTAAATTTTGTTCCTTTGGCGATAATTTCAACTCCGTAATAATCTACAATCGACAGTGATGTTTTGCCATCAAGCATTTCTGTAAGTTTTCCTACAAGAATCGTCTTCAATTTGTCGGTACGTTTTTCAAAGTCTGTATCAACCTGTAGAAGCAACTGTTTTTCGTTTTGTTTTGATGATTTTTTGTTGTCTTTTATAACACGTGAAAACAGCATTTTGTTGATAACTGTTCCGCGTAACGATGGTGTTGCTTTAAGCGAAGCATCTTTTACATCTCCTGCCGTATCGCCGAATATTGCTCGCAGAAGTTTTTCTTCGGGAGATGGGTCTGATTCTCCTTTTGGTGTAATTTTACCTATAAGAATATCGCCCGGCTCTACATTTGCGCCTATGCGTATAATTCCGTTTTCGTCCAAATCTTTCGTTGCTTCATCGCTTACATTTGGAATGTCGGATGTAAGTTCTTCAAGTCCGCGTTTTGTTTCGCGCACTTCCATAATATATTCATCTATGTGTATTGATGTGTACATATCATCTCTTACCATTCGTTCCGACAACACAACGGCATCTTCAAAATTATAGCCTTGCCATGGCATGAATGCAACTTTCAGGTTGCATCCGAGAGCAAGTTCTCCTCCTTGTGTACAATATCCTTCGGTGAGAATATCTCCTTTTTTTACCTTTTGTCCTTTACGAACTATTGGTCGAAGATTAATGCACATACTTTGGTTTGTTTTGCGATAAATAGGAATTTTGCAAATCTTTATTTCCGGATCGAAGCTTATAAAACGTTCTGTTTCGGTTGCTGTATATTTTATATGTATTTCGTTTGCGTCAACATAGACTATTTCTCCGTCATCTGCAGCCGTAATTTGCGTACGTCCATCAACTACAATATGGCTTTCCAGTCCTGTACCTACTATTGGCGCTTCAGGAGCAATAAGCGGAACTGCCTGACGCATCATGTTCGAACCCATAAGAGCGCGATTGGCATCGTCGTGTTCAAGGAAAGGAATTAACGATGCCGCTATTGATGCTATCTGATTGGGAGCTACGTCCATTAAGTCTATTTTGTCATGTTCCGCCAACGGAAAATCTGCTTCAACGCGCGATTTTACACGAGGTTCGGCAAAAATCCCATCTTTGGTCAATTTTGCATTGGCTTGTGCAATGGTTTTGGATTCTTCATCTTCGGCGCTGTAATATTTCACGTTTGCATTGTCCAAATTCACCTTACCATTATTCACATCTCGATATGGAGTTTCTATAAAACCGAGATTGTTTATTTTGGCGTAAACGCACAGTGATGAAATTAAGCCAATATTGGGACCTTCGGGTGTTTCTATAGGACACAGGCGACCGTAATGCGTGTAGTGTACGTCTCGTACTTCAAAGCCTGCGCGTTCGCGCGAAAGACCTCCCGGACCAAGAGCCGACAAACGGCGTTTGTGAGTCATTTCTGCCAATGGATTTGTTTGATCCATAAATTGAGAAAGTTGGTTTGTGCCGAAAAACGAATTTATAACCGATGAAAGTGTTTTTGCGTTTATCAAATCTATCGGTGTAAATACTTCGTTGTCTCGTACATTCATTCGTTCTCTGATTGTTCGAGCCATACGAGCCAATCCTATACCAAATTGGTTTGCAAGTTGCTCGCCTACAGTACGTACTCTTCTATTGCTCAAATGGTCAATATCATCAACATCGGCTTTCGAATTTATAAGTTGTATAAGATATTTTATAATTGCAATAATATCTTCACGTGTCAGTACTCTGATTTCAGGGGAGATATTCAGATTCAATTTTCTGTTTATGCGAAAACGTCCTACATCGCCCAAATCGTAACGTTTATCAGAAAAAAACAGTTTGTCAATTACATCTCGCGCTGTTGCTTCATCAGGCGGCTCGGAACTGCGTAATTGACGATAAACATAAGTTACAGCGTCTTTTTCCGAATTGCACGGATCTTTTTGTAATGTATTGTGTATTATTGCATAATCGCCTGAATTTACGGTTTCTTTATGTACAAGTATTGATTTTGTTCCCGATTCCTTAATAGCTGTTATATGTTTTTCCTCTATTATTGTTTCTCTGTCAATAATTACTTCGTTGCGTTCTATTGATACAACTTCGCCTGTGTCTTCGTCAACGAAATCTTCTACCCAGGATTTAAGAACGCGGGCAACAAGACGCCGACCTGTTACCTGTTCCATATTTGCCTCGGTTATTTCTATTTCATCTGCAAGGTCAAATATTTCGAGAATATCCTTATCAGATTCAAATCCAATGGCACGCAAAAGCGTAGTTACCGGCAATTTCTTTTTACGGTCGATATATGCATACATCACATTGTTTATATCGGTAGCAAATTCTATCCACGAGCCTTTGAACGGGATAATTCTTGCCGAGTATAATTTTGTTCCATTTGCATGTATGCTTTGTCCGAAAAACATTCCCGGCGAGCGGTGTAATTGAGATACGACAACGCGTTCTGCTCCGTTGATAACAAATGTGCCTTGCGATGTCATATACGGAATCATTCCAAGGTACACGTCCTGTATCACTGTATCAAAATCTTCGTGGTCTGTATCTGTGCAATACAGTTTAAGTTTGGCTTTCAGCGGAACGCTGTAAGTCAAACCTCTATCGAGACATTCTTCGATTGTATAGCGAGGAGGATCAATAAAATAGTCAATAAACTCCAACACGAAGTTGTTTCGTGTATCCGTTATTGGAAAATTATCTTGAAAGACTTTAAAAAGTCCTTCATTTCTCCTGTTTTCGGCTGTTGTTTCTAGTTGAAAAAAATCTTTAAAAGATTTTAATTGAATTTCCAAAAAATCAGGGTATGGAAATTGATTTTTCGACGATGCGAAATTTATTCTGTTTGTTTTATTCTGAAGCATTTTTTTGAAATTTTTTCCAAAATTTTTTAATGACAAAAAGGCTTAGAACCCTTTTGCAAGGTTCTAAACCTAAATAAAAGTCCGACAAGCGGAAATGAAATTTATTTAATTTCAACTTCTCCGCCTGCTTCTTCTATTTGACTTTTGATTTGTTCTGCGTCTCCTTTGGCAATTTTTTCTTTAATTGCCTTTGGTGCAGCGTCAACCAATTCTTTAGCTTCTTTCAAACCAAGTCCTGTAATATCTTTTACAAGTTTTACGATTTGAAGTTTTGCCTGACCGGCTGCTTTCAAAATTACGTCAAATTCGGTTTGCTCTGCAACTGGAGCAGCGCTGTCTGCTGCAGGCGCCGCAACAGCAACAGCTGCCGCTGCCGGTTCGATACCGTATTCTTCTTTCAAAATGGTTGCAAGTTCTTGAACTTCTTTAACCGATAGATTTACTAGCTCTTCTGCAAATTTTCTTATATCTGCCATTTTATGTTTTTTTATAATTATTAATAATTTGTTTTGTTTTTTTATTCTGATTTTTCAGACAATGTTTTAACTATGCCTGCCAATTTACCGCCGGCTGACTGTAATGCCGAAATAACATTTTTCGCCGGTGACTGTAACATTCCAACAATCTCGCCGATAAGTTCTTCGCGAGATTTGATGTATATCAATGCATCAAGTTTATTTTCTCCAATAAACAGACATTCTTGTACGTAAGCGCCTTTCAATACCGGTTTGCCATACTTTTTGCCAAATTCTTCAATCAATTTGGCTGGTGCGTTTGGCATGTCGGTGATCATTATTGATGTTGGTCCTTGCAGTATCGAATATAAATCTGTTTCGGGAAAATTCTTTTGTTCCAAAGCTTTTTTAAGCAGTGTATTTTTTGCTACTATGAGTTTGATATTCTTTTCAAAACACACTCTCCGTAATTTGGATGTGTTTTCTGCATTCAAACCCGAAATATCTGCTACATAGAAGTTAGGAGCTTTATTTAATTCAGCAACTAATCCATTAATTAACGCGTTTTTTTCTTCTTTTCTCATAATCTGACAGTTTAATTTGCGTCGCTTATTGTTTTAGGGTCAATAGCCAAGCCACGGCTCATTGTTGATGACATATATACGCTTTTTACGTATGTGCCTTTTGTGGCTTGCGGTTTCAATTTTATTATGGTATCCAAAAGTTCTTTAGCATTTTCGGCTATAGCTTCGGGGCTGAAAGATACTTTTGCTACCGATGCGTGAATGATTCCGAATTTATCAACCTTAAAATCAATTTTACCTGCTTTAACTTCTTTAATTGCTTTGCCTACGTCCATTGTTACCGTTCCCGTTTTAGGATTAGGCATTAAGCCGCGTGGTCCGAGAATGCGTCCTAACGATCCGACTTTTGCCATTACGCTTGGCGTACAGATAATTACATCTACATCTGTCCAGCCTCCTTTAATCTTGTCAATATATTCGTCAAGACCTGTGTATTCTGCGCCTGCTTCTTTTGCTTCCGTTTCTTTATCGGGGGTAACAAGGGCAAGTACTCTCACCGTTTTTCCCGTACCATGCGGGAGTGTTACAACGCCTCTGACCATCTGATTTGCTTTGCGAGGGTCAACGCCAAGGCGAACATCCAAATCTATTGACGCATCAAATTTTGTGTAAGATATTTCTTTCAACAATTTTGCGGCTTCAATCAGTTTGTAGTTCTTTCCTGATTCGATCTTGGCATCGGCTATTTTTTGATTTTTTGTAAGCTTACTCATTTCCACATGAAATTTTTAGTTTAACTCGGCAGGGATATCGCCTGTTACGGTAATACCCATACTTCTTGCTGTTCCTGCTACCATTCGCATTGCCGAAGCAATGGTGAATGCATTTAAATCAGACATCTTACTTTCGGCTATTGCCTTCACTTGATCCCATGTAATTTTTGCTACTTTATTACGATTAGGTTCTGCCGAACCCGATTGTATTTTTGCAGCTTCTTTTAACTGTACGGCAACCGGTGGTTGCTTTACGATAAAATCAAATGATTTATCGGTGTAAACAGTGATAATTACAGGCAATACTTTACCTGCCTTATCTTGAGTTCTTGCATTAAACTGTTTGCAAAACTCCATAATATTTACGCCTTTAGAACCTAACGCAGGACCCACCGGAGGCGACGGATTTGCCGCTCCTCCCTTAATTTGTAATTTTATTAGCCCAGCAATTTCTTTTGCCATTTCAACATACTTTATTAATTATTCTTTTTGTACTTGTACGAAGTCTAATTGCAGTGGCGTTTGCCGTCCGAAGATTTTTACCATCACTACAAGTTTTTTCGTCTCTTCATTTACTTCTTCTATAGTACCCGAAAATCCGTTGAAAGGTCCATCTGTAACTTTAACGGGTTCGCCGACTACAAAAGGTATGATTATTTCTTCTCCATCCGAAGCCATTTCATCTACTTTTCCCAATATTCTATTTATTTCATTCTCTCTCAAAGGAATAGGATCGCCCCCTTTTTTTTCTGTAAGAAATCCCGAAACATTTGGAATATTGCGCAATATATGCTGTACTTCGCCGGTAAGAACAACTTCAACTAAAACATATCCGGGGTAGAATACTCGTTCTTTCAGAATCTTTTTACCGTTTTTTACTTGATAAATTTTTTCTGTAGGAATAAGTACTTGCGAAACATATCCTTTCAAACGTTTTTCGTTTTCTATGTATTCTTTCGCTTTTTTCTCTTTCCCGCCCGCAGCTCTAAGAACATACCATTTTTTTACAGGTTCGTTCATCTCAAATTCTCTGTTTTATTAAGATTATAAATTTTTTATATTATAAATAAATTTCATGATATTTTCGAGAGCAATATCCATAGCAAACACAACTATTGCAAAAATTAACGAAGCAAGCATTACTAATAACGCACTGCTTTGCAAGTCTTTCCATGTTGGCCATGAAACTTTGTTCACAAGTTCGGTGTAGGCATTTTTCAGATATATTTTAATTTTTTTTATCATTTTTAATAATTTTTATTTGCAAACCTTTGGTATGGAAGCCGCCAATGTTTACCTGTTATTAAATACAAATTGCAAAGCCGTAACTCTTAACAATTTTGCAGGGGTGGAGAGATTCGAACTCCCATCAACGGTTTTGGAGACCGCTATTCTGCCCTTGAACTACACCCCTGAAATTTCGACTGTTTATGTTATTTACAGTCGAATCTTTGTTATGCTATTCTAATATTTTGGTAATTTGTCCTGCGCCAACCGTACGTCCGCCTTCTCGAATTGCAAAGCGTAATCCCTGGTTGATGGCAACAGGGTAAATCAATTTAACGCTAATGGTTACGTTATCGCCGGGCATTACCATTTCTACTCCTGCAGGAAGTTGTACTTCTCCAGTTACGTCAAGCGTACGCAAATAGAATTGCGGGCGATATTTGTTGTGGAAAGGAGTATGACGTCCGCCTTCTTCTTTCTTCAACACATAAATTTCAGCCTCAAACAATGTGTGAGGAGTGATTGATCCCGGTTTTGCTATTACTTGTCCGCGTTTCACTTCTTTTTTATCAATACCTCTAAGCAACAAACCAACATTGTCGCCGGCTTCTCCCGAATCAAGTATTTTGCGAAACATTTCCACTCCTGTACAGGTTGTTTTTCTTGGTTTTTCGCCAAGCCCTATAATTTCCATTTCATCGCCTACCTTAATAATGCCTGTTTCAATACGACCTGTAGCAACCGTTCCGCGTCCTGTAATTGAGAATACGTCTTCAACAGGCAGAAGGAATGGTTTTTCGTTATCGCGAACAGGAATAGGAATATACGAATCTACTGCATCCATAAGTTCCATAATTTTTTCTTCCCACTGTGGTTCTCCGTTTAATCCACCCAATGCAGATCCGCGAATAACTGGGGCATTGTCTCCGTCATAGTTGTATTTGCTCAACAATTCGCGAACTTCCATTTCAACAAGGTCTAACATTTCTGGGTCATCTACCATGTCGCATTTATTCAAAAATACAACAATTTTAGGAACGTTTACCTGACGTGCCAAAAGTACGTGTTCGTTTGTTTGAGGCATAGGACCATCCGTTGCCGCAACAACCAGAATAGCTCCATCCATTTGAGCGGCGCCTGTTACCATGTTTTTCACATAATCGGCATGTCCGGGACAGTCAACATGTGCATAATGCCGTGTTGCTGTTTGATATTCAACGTGTGCAGTATTAATTGTAATACCGCGTTCTTTTTCTTCCGGAGCATTGTCAATCTGGTCGAATGTTTTTATTTCCGAAAGTCCTTTTTTTGCCAATACCATTGTAATAGCTGCGGTAAGTGTCGTCTTACCGTGGTCAACGTGACCTATCGTTCCTACATTCACGTGAGGTTTCGATCTGTCGAATTTTTCTTTTGCCATAATTTTTTTATTTTTTTAACGTTAAAAATATATTAATACTATTTTATCTTTACAATTTTTATTTACTACTTTCATTTTGTATAAAATTATACTGCTTTTGAGTTAGAGCCGGCGGCGAGAATTGAACTCGCGACCCCTTCCTTACCAAGGAAGTGCTCTACCTCTGAGCTACGCTGGCATGCCTCGTTCTTACATTATACTTATCATAACAAAGACAGCGACTTTTTACAAACGCCAATAAATTTCCGACAGCTTATGGTTTGCAATCGAAACTTATTTACATTGAGCGGAAAACGAGGTTCGAACTCGCGACCCTTAGCTTGGAAGGCTAATGCTCTACCAACTGAGCTACTTCCGCATTATGCGTGGGAGAAGATGGATTCGAACCACCGAAGGCGTACGCCAGCAGATTTACAGTCTGCCCCATTTGGCCACTCTGGTATTCTCCCCTGAAAAATTTATAACAGATTGTCAAAAAATCTTTATCAATTTTCAACGTTGAGCCTCTTGTCGGATTCGAACCAACGACCCCGAGATTACAAATCACGTGCTCTGGCCAGCTGAGCTAAAGAGGCTTGTATGTCATCAAAATCGGAAAACCCCAAAATTTTGGAAGTGCAAAGATACAACTTTTTTCAAAATCACAAATATATTTTCTTTTTTTTGTGAAATATTTTTTCTTTCAGTATAATTTTGTCATGCCGAAGCGCTGAATTTACGCTTCTTTTTTTATTGGCGCTTCTAAAAAACTCTTTTGCCTAATCGTTCTTTACTAACTTATTATTTTATGGATATACCAAAGAAAATAATCGCAAGTTTTGTCTCACAATTTCATTCCTGAATGTCGCTTGAATTGGTTGGTAAAAAACTACTGCATGGCTGCTTGAATTATTTATTATCTTTGCATAAAATTTTTGAGAGTGATGATAAAAAAAACAATTTCCATATTATTTATAGCTGTATTGGTTATCGTATGCGTGTTAGGCTATATCAGCATCAAAGACAAAAGCAGTTCGCCGCTGTATAATTTTTTCAATGTTGCAGGCAACGATGCCGCTGTTTATTTTAGAGTGAACAATCCCGCGCAGATTGCCGTTGATAATGAAAACTCTCAATTTCTTAATTTGATTTATGAAAACGATAAATTTATTGTTCCTCTTGTTACAAATCTGATTCCGGATATTTCCGATACGAATTTTGTTATTCGCCGTAATTCGATTTATATTTTGACAGCAGCATTTGCCAGTCAAAACAAATCACTTGATTTTGTTCATTTTATTCCTGCAAAAAAACATGCAGATATTAATAAAATTTTAGCCGATATTGCACAAAAAACGAGCGACACTCTAAACACAGACAAGGATATTGTATGTTATACATTCAACAATTCACAATTTTATATTCACATATTCGGCAATATTGTTGCTGCAAGTTCGTCGCCTGATGCATTAAAAAATAATTTAAACCGCGTTAAAAACAAGCAGACACTTGCCGAAGACGCACTTTTTATGGATGGAATCCGTACTGCAGGGCGGCATGTAGATGCAAATATTTTTATCAATTCAGCACAATTGCCTGATATTATAAATATTTTGCTTGCAAAAAATATATCTGAAGATGATTCCGATTTTATAAAAAACATTGCACGCTGGTTTATTCTTGATGCGGATATTACACAAAATCTTTGCAATTTCAATGGTTTTGTCTATACAAACAATCGCAATTTTTTGAACCTGCTGAAAACACAGCAAAAAGCGGACTTTAAAACATTAAAAGCACTATCGCCCGAAACGCTTGTAGCATATTCCATGCAAATCAGCCATATCGACAGCCTGCTGAACGAATACAATACGTTTTTCAGCAACGAGTCAGGCAGTTATTCCAACAAACTTGCACAGATAAGCGATTCGCTTTATTTTGATGTTGCGGAGTTTATAACATCGCTTTATCCCGAAGAAATTACACTTGCTTACAATCAATCTTATGGATGGATAACGCTGATAAAAGTGCTGAACGTCGAAGCTGCGGTAATCGAACTCAATAAACTTGCCAGCCAAAGCGTTGTTTCTGATATTATAACAGCAATGTTTGGCAAACTTTTCAGCCTGAATAAAGGAAACGAAATAAGCGTGATAAATAATTTTATAGTAATATCAAAACATAAAATAAAAAACTTGAATAATACAGGAATATTGTCTATAAATTCCGATTATATTATTGACGAATCTTTAGCTGTGCTGTATGCAAATCCAATCGGCATAAGCAAATTATTTGATGCGCAGAAGAAAATAAATCATGACTTTTTCAAAAATATCTTTATTGAAATCATCCCTTTGAATAATAAATTTTATCTGAATTCCAACATGCTGCTGGCATCGTCTGCAACACAAAACAAACCGCACGAAACGCCCGAAAATAATGTTGCTGCCGCCGTTGATACAGCCGAAAGCACAGATGCTAAATTGACAAATGTAATTTTTACGCAGCACATAGAAAACAATATTGATCAACAAAAATATACTTTGCTGCAATACGGCGACAACTCAATAGAACTTATTGATAACAGTGCAAAATCGCTGTGGACAATAAATACGGAAGAAAAAATCGGAAGCGATGTGTTTGTCGTCAATCCGTTTAACAAAGGAATTGCATATTTGCTTTTTAATACAGAAAATAAAATTTACATGATTGATTTTAACGGAAATACGATGCGCGGTTTTCCTGTTACATTACCTGCCGCAGCAACAAACAGCGTGTCGGTTTTTGCTTACGACCGCACATCCGATTTACGTATTTTTATTGCATGTACCAACAAAAAGATTTATCTGTACAATACGGACGGCGAAAACATAGAAGGATGGAAAATCCCGAAAACAAAAGGAATTGTGCAATCTCCCATACAGTTTTTGCGCATGGAAACAAAAGATTATCTGCTTGCCTTTGATGATCAAAAAATATATGTTTTCAACAGAAAAGGCTACGAGCGCATAGATGTAAAAGAAACAGTGAAAATTCCTGTAAACGCCGAATTTGAAAAACTTTACAAACCTTCTCGATTAAGAGTGAAAGACATATCGGGAAAACAGATAACCATAAATCTTGCAAACGGTAAAATAACCCGCAAGTAATTTGAAGTCATTCATAATGTTGATTTGCATTACAATAAACCGTTATCGGCAAAGCTGAAATAATTGCTGTCGGAAATTATCAAATGGTCGATAAGGTTGATACGAAAAAGATTGAGAGCCGACTTCACTGCAACTGTCAATTTTTTATCTTCCTCGCTTGGCTCTACATTTTGCGATGGATGATTGTGAACAGCAACAACGCTTGATGCAAGATTGTCGATAGCATGTTTTGCTATCAGTTTTATATCTGTTGCTGTGGATGATATTCCACCCTGACTTATCCTGTATTTGGAAATTACCCGACATGCATTGTTGAGCAGCATAATCCAAAATTCTTCATGCATCAAATCACTGAACACGGGCTGAAATATGTTGAAAATATCGAAACTTGTTTTTATCGTTGCCACAGTCGAATTATCATTGCGGCAGCGGTGACCAAGTTCCAATGCCGCGGCAATGCTTACGGCTTTGGCTGAACCTATTCCTTTTATTTTCACAAAATCGTTGATTGATTTTTTTCCCAACTCGCAAATGTTGTTGTTTGAACTGACAAGCAACTGTTTTGCAACATCCACTGCCGTTTCGTTTTTAGAGCCGCTGCCTATAATAATTGCAAGCAGTTCTGCATTACTCAGGCTTTTTGCCCCGTATTGCAGCATCTTTTCACGCGGACGATCGTCAGGCGACCATTCTTTTATTTTCAACGATTGCATTGTATATACTCATTATAAATTTAATTCGGCAAAGTTATGAAAAATAGATATTACCGCAATAAAACACAAACCCTCTTACCGTGCGGAAGAGGGTTTGCCCAATAATTAAAACCATTAAAAAAATTAGAGAGCGTTAACCTTAATAGCAAGTTTGCTTTTAAGATTTGCCGCTTTATTTTTGTGTATAATATTCTTTTTAGCAAGCTTGTCAAGCATTGCCGACACTTTCGGAAACAGTAATTCGGCGGCAGCTTTGTCTGTTGTATTACGCAAGGCTTTTACCGCGTTACGCGTTGTTTTGGCGTAGTATTTATTATGTATTCTACGCGTTTTTGTTTGTCTTATTCTTTTTATTGCCGATTTATGATTTGCCATAATTTTATTGTATTTATTGTAGTCCATAGCGGAATCGAACCGCTGTTTCAAGGATGAAAACCTTGCGTCCTAACCCCTAGACGAATGGACCCTGTGTCGGATTGCCTTTATTGGCATTATTTTCCGATTTCGGGCTGCAAATGTAGGTTTAAATTTTAAACCTGCAAAATTTTTTTTAAAATATTTATAACAGTCAAAATAAAATACGAGTTTGCTGCGGCAAAAATTTACTTTCTCACATAGCGATGCTACCCGCTGATAATACATTTCAATACCCTTGACATTTCGTTTTCATCAATAGTCTGTTTATTCCTCTCAATATTGTATTTGTTTTTTCCAATCTCCTGTGGTGAGTTAAGCAATAATATTTGCTTATAATATATTGATCAATATGAGTGTTTTTTTTGAGACTTGAATTATCATTTTCAACTATCAACCATTTCGTTTGCTTCGGGCTGCATTCTTCACAATGAAATATTATATACGAACAAATTATATTCATAAATAGCATCTGTAATGATTTATTTTTTAGTTAAGAAAACTTAAACATATCATCAGTAAATTGCCGAGTATTAATAATTTTATAACTTTGCCGCAAAAATTAATTTATAAACAATGATAACATTACTACAAACAGGAATTGCCGACTCTACGGCATTAGCGACAGCAGCCAACATGCAAGACAGCATGAGTTTATTCGACCTTGCCGTGAAAGGCGGCTGGATAATGATAGTACTTGCATTTTTATCGTTAGCTGCGGTTTATATTTTTGTTGAACGCTGGCTTGCAATAAAAAATGCATCACAAATTGACGTTCACTTTATGAATAACATCAAGGAAAATATCCATGATGGAAAAATCAAATCGGCAATAACTTTGTGCCAGCGCAACAACAGCCCCGTTGCACGAATGATTGAAAAAGGCGTGGAACGTATCGGACGCCCGCTGAACGATATTCAAACATCAGTCGAAAACGTGGGCAGTCTCGAAGTTGCCCGCCTCGAAAAGGGAATGCCTATTCTTGCAAGCATATCAGGCGGAGCGCCCATGATTGGATTTCTTGGAACGGTAATAGGAATGGTTCAGGCTTTTTACGAAATGTCAAAAGCCGGAGGCAACAACATACAAATATCGATGCTGGCTGGCGGAATTTATACCGCAATGATAACAACAATCGGCGGGCTTATTGTCGGCATTTTTGCATATTTTGCATACAATTATCTTGTTACACGGATAAATCATGTTGTTTATTCAATGGAATCAAAAACAATAGAATTTATGGATTTGCTCAACGAACCGATAAATTAAACTGTAATAAAATAACAGTAAAATTAAGTTCAATCACATATTATGATGCAGTAATTTTACATCTGTTATGAATTAAAAACTTCATATAAATTTTAATCGAATAAAAATGGCAATAAAAAGAAACACAAAAGTAACAACAGAATTCAGTTCTTCATCGATGAGCGATTTGGTATTTTTGCTGCTGATATTTTTTCTTATAACATCTACTCTTATCAACAACAATGCACTTGATTTACTGTTGCCGAAAAGCACAAATCAGGTACAGAAAAAACCGCCTACAGATGTTTCGATGAAATATATAGATGCCGAAACGGTGGAATATTATTTTGGACCGAAACCTGTATTGCTCGATGAACTGGAAACATTGTTGCAATCCGATTTGAAAGATAATCCTGAACCTACATTCACAATTTCACCAGACGAGCGTATAGCGGTCGGCAAAGTTGTATATGTGATGAATATTGCAAAACGCAACGGATATAAAGTTTTATTATCAACAATTCCCGAATAAATAAATGGATAATATCGACAACAACAGCAGCGGCAGAAAAATAAAAGGCGCAATAACAAGCATTGTCGTACATGCAGCAATATTGCTGTTGCTGATATTTTTTACAATAGTTGTAAGTATTGAAGATGATATTTCGATTCCTGTTCCCGAAAAAGAATTTATTGCCGTAGAACTGACCCAACCGCGACGAATAAATATAAGCCATATAGACAGAGTTACGGCAAAACCAGTTCAGCAAGCGCCTGCGACAGTAAAAATTTCAAATCAAATCCGCGAACCGAAATCAAACAACAAACCCGATACAAAAGCTGTAACAGCAGGCAACGAAGGCGATGTGGAACGATACGAGCCACCGCAACCCAAAGTTGACCCAAAATCACTTTACCAAAGCACAACAGACGGAACGGACGAAGGAAACGAACGTCCCAAAATAAAAGACAACACCCTGTATAGCGGATCGGGTACAAATGATGAACCTACACGTACATCAAACACACCAACAGGAGTTGCTACAAGCAAAAACGGAGTATCGTTCAGCCTTGACGGGCGTTCGGCAGCAGGAGGATTTCCCAAACCTGCATATAACCTGCAAAAATCAGGCAAAGTTGTTGTTGAAATTAAGGTTGACCAAAACGGAAAAGTTACCAGTGCGCGAGCTATAGCAAAAGGCTCTACACTGCAAGATGCAACGCTCTGGAAAGCCGCCGAAGATGCCGCGCTTCGCGCACGATTCAATGCTGACAAAGATGCTGCAATGTCTCAAATAGGCACTATCACTTATATTTTTACTCTTAATTAGTCGTTACTTGCAAATATAATTAGACTTTTGCAAAACCTTATTTCAGAGACAAACAAATGTATGCAATTATTTTGTTGATAAATTGTTGTAAGTAATGAAAAACAAATAAAATGTAACAACCAAACCTTATTTTCTCGACAACACAACCACAGTAGCCGAAATAAACCAACAATTACGACCTCATTTACTCATTAACCGATGTTGTTTTGTTAGTTTTGAATTAGGTGAAAATTAGGTTTTATCATCGCTTGGCAACATTAGGAGTTGTTATATTCTATTAATTTTTCATCCTTTAATTTTACCTTTTCAGCACTTCTACGCTGCTTTTTATTCTCGGTTTTCCGCTTGAATTGTAAAGGATATAAAAATACAGTCCCGGCTCTACATTTTGCCCTCTGGCGTTTCGTCCATCCCAGCCTGATGCCTGTTCCTCTTCGGTTTTTGTTTCGTAAATAATCGCTCCGTAGCGGTTGAAGATTTGAACCTTAAAGCCTGCCATAAAGTAATCGTTTATTCCATCTTTGTTCAATGGCGAAAAGGCTGTTATTGCAGACGGATAATATATTACATCAAGATAAAGGTTTATAATGCTGTCGCAGTTTTCGGCTGTCTGCAAACTGGCAATATGCAATCCGGGAGTATTATATTTGTAATTTCCTACTTCATAAAATTCATCTTCATAAATTTCTACATGTATATATTCATCATAATTCGGATTTACTGTTAGCAGCAATGTTGTGATGCTGTCGCAATTTTTGGAAGTTGTCAAGTCGTGAACGTATGTGAAAACTCCACGTTGAACGGGTACAATATAAAATCCGTAATCGTCATAATATGCATTCATACAAATTGTGGTTCTTATTGTGTCGTGATATGAGCGGTTTACTGTTAGCAGCAATGTTGTGATGCTGTCGCAGCCTGAGGCTGTGGTTTCAGTATTCACAAATTGGAAATTTCCTGCATGTTCAGGCTTTTCGTTAAAATTGTATTCTGTATATGTGTCGCCCAAACATATTGTATCAATTATTGTATCGAAATATACGATATTAACTGTAAGATGCAATCTTATAATACTGTCGCAACCACCAATGGCATCAAGTATCACCGAATCTGTTATTATTCCTGAGGTTGTAGGGTTTTTATAAAAATTGTCATCATCATCTCTGTAATCCTGCCCCAAACATATTTCGGCATAAATTGTGGTGTCATATACGGGATGTGTTGTTAACTGCAATATTTTCATGCTGTCGCAGCCTAAGGTTGTAGTATAACTTCGCGTATAATACGTAATTCCTGCGGTTGATGGCGTTTCATTAAAATTTTCGTCTGTATAATTTCCACCCAAACATATTTCTGCTTTAATTGTGTCGTGATATGCGGGTCTGACAAGCAAATTTAATGTTGTTAAACTGTCGCAGCCATATATTGTAGTATCATGATGAGTGTAAATTAGTGTTCCCGCCTGAGTCGGTATGGTATCGAAACCATAATGATTATATTCATCGCCCAAACATATTGCCGCCTTGATGGTATCATCATATTCGCGATGCGCAACAAAATGCAGGGTTACAAGGCTGTCGCAGCCTGAGGCTGTTTGATATGATTTGGTTTGCATTATGGTTATTTCTCCGTTTGCACAAATATTAAATCCATTTTCGGTGTAACAGTCTCCCGGACACCCTTCAAAATAAATAGTATCATTATACGCAGGATTTACCGTTAAGTTTAATACAAAAATACTGTCGCAGCCTAAGGTTGTAGTATAAATTAGCGAATCGCTTATAAATCCTTCTGCTGTTGGAACAATGTCAAAATTATCATCATGATATTCTCCGTCCGAACAGATTGTTGCGTTAACTATGTTGCGATACGCAGCATCAACGCCGAATGTCGCCGAAAGCGTAATGGTATCATTGTCCATATCCAGCACTTTTATATAAACATTATGAACGCCGACTGGCAGCGTGCAACTCCATTCCAAAATATCGCGTGCAGCAGTCTGTTCTACTCCATCAACGTACCATTTAAGGTAACCGGGAACTGTATTCATTGCGTATTGCAGCGATGCTCTGAAATTGACAACAGTATCGCATAGCAGATTTCCATCCAAATCCTGATAATGCACATTGTTTGCGTAAAATGCCGCATCCAAATCGCGCGAAGCCGCGCCTGCCAGATAATAATATGATTCGGTATTGCCAATGCCATAACCCATTACGGTTAATCCGTAAGGATTGGCAAAATAATAGGCATCGCTTGTATTATTATTTAGAGGTATGGAATAAAATGAAAAGTTTGAAGCCGTATTGTCGCACCATTGCCCTCCGCTCAAGCCTGTTGGAGGATTTGTTCCTATTGCCATTGTGGTTTGATTTTTGGTTGCAGTTGGCGTTACAATTAAGGCAAAATGTTCATCTAATTGAGATGCACCTCCTGTCGGTATAAACGGAGCAATTAGAGCGCCGTTAATTGACTGCTCAACAGGCGGAACCCATCCTATTGATGGATCGCCTTTGCTGACAGGCGGGGAATAATATTCTCCAACCAAATAAGTACATACGCCTACGGGTTTATTGGATGATATATAACATCCGCAAGTATTCAAATTTGTTTCCAGTTCAACAAACTGTCCTCTGTTAAGATTTAACGAAGGTGTGCTGTAGCCACCATCATCTGTAGTAATTGTTCCTCCTGACTGGCTTATTACCGTGCCATCCTGAGATGCAACAATTCTTACGCGTTCTATGCCTCGATGCGTAACCGGAACTAAAAAATTATTTCCCCATTTGTTTACAGGAACTAATTGCTGATATAGACAATCTGCTCCATTTCTTAAACTAGTTGGGAGCCAAACTCCGCCGTTTGTTACAAAATATGCTACAGGATGATTTGATGTGATATGTTTTCCTGTTACATCTGTAGCGCCGAAATAAGCCGAATACACCTGACCTTTTTGCAAAGTTTCTTTCAATATTCCATCTTCATAAATTTCGGTATTATTCTCTGTGGCTACCAAAGTATAGCCATCATTATAAGTATAATCGTTACTTTTATATGAAATATGATAATAGTCATTTCCCAATCCGTTTATCGGCAATATATTAGTCGCATCGGCAGTGTATTCTTTCTGATTTAATGTATAAACAGAAACAGGCACATCCGATTCTATATGCAGAGATTTGCTTGTTGTTCCTGTATAGAATGAATAAACTCTGCTTCTTTCCGAAGATAAAAATGCATGAGTATAAACGCTTCCTGCTGCAATGTTTACGGTATTTGTTGTTCCCGATTCGGTATAGGTAAATGTAACTGTTGCCGCATCGCCTGTTACTATGCGCACTTGCAGATTAACCACTGTATAACTAATATCTCTATTGCGTCCGAAGGACAGCCAAAAATCCGTACCCTGCGTAGAGGTAGCCTGTGAGTATATTTTTTCTCCAAAAGAAAAAAGCAGCATTATGATTAATATTTTTAAAATTGCTTTCATGTTCATAAATGATTATTGTAATCTTATATTTGTAAATTTCATGTTTTTATTTTTTTAACACCTCAACGCTGCTTTTTATTCTCGGCTTTCCGCTCGAATTGTACAGGATATAAAAATACAGCCCCGGCTCTACATTTTGTTTTTTTGTATTTTTTCCGTCCCAGCCTAATGCCTGCTCTTCTTCGGTTTTTGTTTCGTAAATAATCGCTCCGTAGCGGTTGAATATTTGAACCTTAAAGCCTGCCATAAAGTAATCGTTTACGCCGTCTTTGTTAAATGGCGAAAATGCTGTTATTTCATACGGATAATATATTACATCAAGGTAAAGATTTATAATGCTGTCGCAGTTTTTGTCAGTCTGCAAGTTGGAAATATGCAATCCGGGCGTATTGTATTTGTAATCTCCCACTCTGTAAAATTCGTCTTCGTAAATGCTTCCGTATATATATTCTTCATAGGCAGGGTTTACGGTCATATTTAATGTAAAAATACTGTCGCAGCCTAAGGCTGTGGTTTCATTGCGTACAAACGTGAAGTATCCCGACTGCGCAGGCGATTCATTAAAATGGTCATCAATATAAGTTTCGCCCAAACAGATTGTTGTATTAACTGTATCGTTGTATGAGGGATGCGCAACAAGATGCAATGTTACAATGCTGTCGCAGCCTGAGGTTGTTTGATATGATTTTGACTGAATTATGGTTATTGCTCCGTCTGTACAAATATTAAAATTATTTTCGGTGTAACATTCTCCTGCGCATATTTCAGTATAAATGGTATCGTCATACACAGGATTTACTGTCAGATTTAATGTGGTTATGCTGTCGCAGCCTAATATTGTGGTTTCACTGTGTACAAATGTGAAATATCCCGGCTGCGCAGGCGATTCATTAAAATTATAGCCTGTATAAGTTTCGCCCAAACAGATTGTTGCGTTAATTGTATCGTGATATGCAGGATTTACCGTTAAGTTTAATATAAAAATGCTGTCGCAGCCATTTAATGCGGTCATATTGTCGTAATAAATGCCGGTAGTGTAATAGAGATTGCTGCGCCAAATATATGGCGCAAGGTCGGAACAAATTGTATTAATATCAACAAATCTGTAAGATGCTGTATCAATATTTATTGTAATACTGGCAGTATCGGAGCAGCCGCCATCATTTGTTACTGTAACGGTGTAAGTTTCTGCGGCTGTAACAACAAGTTCCGCGCTGTTTCCAACAACGGCGCTGCCATTGCTCCACGAATATGTTACCCCGCCTGATGCCGTTAAAATAACCGGCTGACTGCAAGTTACCGTACTTGAACTGGCCGAAATTGCAGCAACAGGATATGTACTTATCATCACATCTGTCGTCTCTTCCTCTCCAATTTCATTATCTACACTGATAATTAGCGTATAAGTTCCTGCATCTGCTACTGTTACATTATAGATAACAGGATTTTGCTGCGTAGAAGTCCATCCGTTTGGTCCAGTCCAGTTATATATTGCACCCGCAACAGGGTTTGTTACCATTAATTGCAGACTGTCGCCTTCGCATAAAGGTCCGTTGTTTGTTACAGGCGGAGTTACTATTCCGCAGTTTGTAGATGCATCTCCTCCTGTCTGAAGAAATCTTATATCTGTAACCCGATTACTGAAATTGGTAATTAAAAGCAGATAAATCTCTCCGTTTTGAGCATTATTGATATGGCATACTTCAAAATCAAGAGGATCATAGCTGCAATCTACAATATTTCCATACGGATAATTTGCATCTACATCTGTGTTATTTGGGCAACCCACAGGACAAGTCGGCAAAAAATTTTGGCATGCATCATTTAAGTCGGTAAATGGACCCCACGCTACAAAATCCACATCCCAATCGCTGGTAATAGTAATTTCCAAAACGCCCGGATCATTTATCTCCATCCAGTACCATGCAGGATTTGGGGTTTTGAGACAACAACCTAAATGTCCCAAATCGGTTACATCCGTGGCTGCAGGAAATCTATACTGATTGCTTGTGCAAAAGGGAGCGGCATCAATGCAACCGTCCCGCATATCCGACACACTTGGCGGCGGCAATACCGTTCCGCTTTCTTCGGTTTGGCTGTCAGCATAACCGTCTTTTTTCATATTCATTAAAACATTATTCATATAAAAAACCACAGAATCTGCAGAAAAAGAATGGTTTGCTTCAAACAGATATTGAACGCCTGTTTGCGAGGGAATTTTCTTAAAACGCAAAATATTTTGATTTTTTATCAATTCTTGTTCCATAACTGCATTTTCTAAGTTGGAAAGCAGATTATTGATTTCAAAATAAACAATTTTAGTGTTGTCAGGATATGTTTTTTCTGCAATAATTTTACTTAATGAAATCTGCGAAAAGGCGGCATCTTCATGATTGTGAAAATACGGTAAATCGGTATCGGTTATCTGTGCCTGTGCGTAAATTTTTTCTCCAAAAGAGAAAAACAGCATTATGATTAATATTTTTAAAATTGTTTTCATAAAAATGGATTACAATATTTTTTTGGGATATTCGCCTTTTTTTATTAATTGTTTTATATTTGATATGGTTTGAATTTTGTCTTGCGCATAAGTTATTCCAAACCATTTTGCCGTTGTTTTCAGCGCTGTTACTTCTGCCTGTCGGTTTTGTATCAAATTATTTACGACTGTTGGTATATAAAATTCAGCGTTACTGTTGCTGCCGTTTTCTTGCAAAAAATTTATAAACATTTTTTTTGAAAACTCAAAATAATCAGGAGTAAATCCCCAAAAATTCATTGATACTATTGAATTGTCAGGTATTTTAACATTATTTCCACTGTCATCAACATATAAAATTGAATTATTTATTTTTTTAATTTTTGTGCGTTCTGTTATGCTTGTCAGCATATTATTTTTGTCAATTCTGCATACGCCGCGCGAAACAAAACCCGATTCGGAAAGCGTATTGTTGATCACATAGCCTACCATAGAATATTTTCCCTGCGATTGTTGCGTTTGTTGCAAATATTCACAGGTTACGCAAAAAGCATCGTAACCGTAAAAATCGTCTGCATTGATTACCGCAAAGGGAGTATCTATAGATTTTTGAGCAACCATAACAGCATGTCCCGTTCCCCATGGTTTTTTGCGATTCGCATCAAATTTGCAATTTTCGGGAACATCTGTTATGTCTTGAAAAACATATTCAGCTTCGATTTGATTTCGGTATTTGCTTAATATTTTTTTTTCAAATTCCATTGCAAAGTCTTTACGAATTACAAAAACAATTTTTTGGAATCCCGCACGTATGGCATCAAACACTGAATAATCCATTATGGTTTCGCCATAAGCGCCTACCGCATCCAATTGCTTCAAGCCTCCGTATCTGTTTCCCAGCCCTGCTGCAAGTATCAACAAAGTTGTTTTCATAAATATAATCCATTAATTTTGCACAAATATAGTAATTTATTGTTAATACAACAAACATTTATTAACAAACGCGCATTAAAATAAATCATAAAAAGAATATTTTATGTCTGTAAAATGTGTAATTTTGTAAAAAATAAACTATAAGATAACTTATACTTTACGGTTGTAAATGAAACTCTGTATCAAAAATATTGATATTTACAGTGAAAGTGGCTTTATTAAAAACGGCTCGCTTATTGTTGATGGAGAAATTATTGCGGAAATATCTTCCGAGCAGGTAACGCATCGCAATTCAGAAATAATCGATGGCGAAAATCTTATTGCAATTCCGGGTTTTATCGATTCTCATTGTCATGGCGGCGGCGGGTTTGACTGCAACAATGGCGATTTGGAATCAATACTTGGCGCCTGCGATTTTCACGGCAAACACGGAGTTACTCTTATTTATCCTTCGCTTGCGGCAAACGATTTGGATACAATGGAAAAAGGTTTGAAATCTATTCGCAAAGCTATGAAACTTAACAAACCGGGAAAACCGCAAATAGGCGGATGCCATCTCGAAGGACCTTTTTTAAATAAAAAGTACAAAGGCGCACAAGCCGAAGAACATATACTTACACTTAATGATGAATATTTAAAACTCTACGACAGATATAAAGATGTAATACGCCGCACAACCATAGCGCCGGAAGTAGAACAGAATGTAGAATATTTTCCATCAATAAAATCTATGGGAATACAAATATCGATAGGACACAGCTGTGCAACAATAAATGAAGTTGAATACGCCATCAACAAAGGCGCAACAAGCGTTACGCATCTTTATAATGCAATGTCGCAAACAAAAAAAGAAGGCGCATTCAGAGTTGGCGGCGTTGTTGAAGCAGCATTAACTTTCGATTCGCTTTATGCGGAAATAATTGCAGATGGCTGGCATTTGCCGAAAGAATTACTGCAAATTGCCTATAAATGCAAAGGCGCAGACAAATTGATAATATGCTCTGACGCAAATATGGCTGCAGGCAGCAAACATGGACAGATTATACATTCATGCGGAATGACGTACATAATAGAACATGGCGTTGCGATGAACGAAACGCGGACTTCGCTTGCATCGTCTATTTCGCCAATAGATACAATGGTGCGCCACTTGATTTTCAATGTAAAGCATCCGATAGCAGATGTTATAAAAATGTCTGGCGCAACAGTCGCAAAACTGTTGAATATATACGCACACAAAGGCTCTGTAAGTACAGGAAAAGATGCCGATATTAATATCGTTGATAAAAATTTTGACATTGTAATGACTTTATGCAAAGGAAAAATAAATTATTAAATCATTAAAAAAATATTTCATGGATAAACTAAAAAAAATATTAAAACGTTACGCAGGCAGTAAATATGTTTTAACATTGGCAGTGTTTGGCGCATGGCTTGTATTTTTTGATAATGCAAACATAGTAAGCTGGCTAAGCGATTTGACCGATGTGAAAAGTAAAAGGAAACAGAAAATATATTATCAAAAAGAAATACAGCATATAAAAGAAAACATTAAAGAACTCAGCGAAAACACCGAATCACTTGAAAAATACGCACGCGAAAATCTGTACTTCAAAAACGATGATGAAGACGTTTATATCATTGAAGAAGATGAAGAATAAATGTTCGCTACTAATGTGAAAAACATCAACGTTGAAGTAAACATGGTAATATCATATATTGCATGATGTGCGAGGAACATCAAGACGAAGCAATACAGAAAAACCTGAACTTTTGCACAGGGATATTGAAATATTTAGTAATTTAACCGACAGATTTCTTCTTTGGATAGCTTCAATTTTGTAAGCATCTTTTTATGGGATTAACACCACAAAGATGCTTGCTTTTTTCTTATTTTCATCTCACATTTTTAGCCCGCGATAAGTTGACATAACCTTCTACCGTGCGATTTCCAATTGCTAACTTTATTTTGTTCAATTTAAAACCATCTCTCATTATGAATATGGGCGCCTTGCGCCTCCTGTTTGTCAGGCTTAGGATATTACTTGTTTATAAGTAAGTTTCTGATTATCCGTCCACCTGTATTTCCCATAAAACAGTTGGATGATCGGTTTGGGAATAAACTTTTCAAGACTGCGCAACAATACGATGTCATATTTCCTGTGAAAATTTATCCAGCATTGATTACAGGTTTTCGCATATTTCTTTTGCAACTCAATGGAATCTTTACTGTTATAAATGCTGTCGAGAGACTTTTCATAAATGTTTCCAAGTTTGACGTCCAAATTTTGACATAAGGGAACATTGCCGTTGGGATGAATAACCAGCGAATCGAAAATACTGTAACAGTTGAGCTTTAATTTTCCCGTTCGCCACTCATTGTATAGAATCAGAAAATCATAATTTTCCGATGTATCCTTCACGTTTTCCGGTATATTTTCGGCAGAACAGTGTAGGTAGTTGCTGTTTAATCGTGTGTCTTTGTCTTGGTTTTTCTGCTTGGTATCAGGCACGTGCGCTGTATCAACAGTATCAAAAAAATCGATATTGTTGTAAATGCCAATTCTGATGTCGATATTGTATTTTTTTGCGATTTCAACAACGAAATTCAAATCGTCGAAACTGTTGTAGGGCGAAAGCGTGAACATCAACGAAACGGGTACAATATCTTTACAGCCTTCAATGACTTGGATAACTTTGTCGAAACCGTCGGCGCCCCGCATGTATAAATAGGTTTCCCTGTCGCCGTCGAGCGACAAATACAATCTCTTGGGAGGATATTTTTTCACGGTATCAATCACCCTGCGAGCTTGCAGGCAATTGGACAGTAATTCAAAGTTCTTGTGATTTTCCGAAAACCATTGCAAGATTTCATTTGCTTCGGGATGCAGTAAAAATTCACCGCCTTCGAGTCCAATGGTTGTATTTTGGGAAACGCATTTACTGCTCATTATTTCCACCATTTTAGCTTTGGAAATATGAACAACCGGACGTTGCGCCCAAACAAAACAGTGTTTGCACTTGGAGTTACAGAGGTTTGTACTGTAAAACATTAATGTTGAAAGTTTTTTCCGGCGGGGAAAAAGTGTATTGTTGGCGAACATCAGTCCGCGATTCACATAATCTTTGATATTATACATGTTTTTCTATTTTCGTAAGTAATTCGTATGTATTCATGAGTGAGGATAATGAGGAGAGATTTTTTGATTTCCTGTTTTCGCATATATTTACAAAAGCTTTGATTTCAGTAAAATATCCTTGCGATACGATTGGATTGTTTTCAAAAACCGGCAAAAAATTATTGCCGTTGAACAGGTATTTTTTTTCCGGAACGGTATGAAATATTTTTTCTCTTGGGATGGATAATACCGGTGCGCTTTTCGGTTCAAAAGTTAACGATTGATGATTTTTTAGCGTATAAACGCCTTTTTCCGTGTTAACGGAAAGAAACTCCATCGGCTGATTCCATGAATATTGCGTTGAAATTTCTATCTGTCCGACGATTTTATCGTGCTTTGTCTGCAAAAAGATGGAATTGGCCGATTTCGACGATTGGGTTTCGGCAACAGATAATAATTGCGTTTCGCCAAACAGAAAAGTGATTAAATCAACGGGATGAATGTATAAGTCCCACAGCGTATTTCCCTCAGGATAAACGCCAAGTATAAAACGATAGTTATACGAAATTATATGGTTGGGGTTCAATTGTTTTTTCAATATATTCACGCAGGAAGAATATCTTTTCTGAAGTCCGGCAAGGCACATTTTCCCCGATGTTTTTTCGGTATCAATCAAATCGTTCAGTTCGCCGGTTGTTTTGCATGGCGGCTTTTCCACAAAAACATTTTTTTTATGCAACAGGCATTTTTTCACCAAACCATAATGTGAATCAGGGGTTGCACAGATAAAAATGCCGTTGATTTCGGTATCATTCAAGACGGATTCCAAATCGGCGGTTGCCCGTATTCCCCATTGACTCTTGTTGATAAGATTGGCTGTTTCGCAACTTCTTACCACAATGTATTTAAGCGGTATATGCAAATATTGGATGGCAGGATACAGGTTGTTTATACTGTGATTGCCGGCGCCAATAAAAGCATAAGTCGAATGATATCCGGCATGAAACCGGTGTTTTCTCCGTATTTTCTTGAAAAGTTCTATCAGATTGTTCATTGTTTGTTATTGTTGTTGGCGGTATAAGCGGCGGCGGCTGTGGCGAGCAGCGCATC
>JAISNL010000070.1 GCA_031276235.1 Prevotellaceae bacterium
CTCTATTATTTGAATATATCCTTTGATCTTTCTTTTCCGATAACATTTGTGTAACCGGAATCATGACAATTGCCCCTAATTTTCCTCGCTTTTGATCTATGGCTTATCCAAAACTCAGATTATTAAAAGGTTTTCAGTCTCAAGTTTTAGGCGGCAGTTCAAGTGATATTGTCATCATGATAAAATCAAAACATGGTCAAGGAATTTTATCGCTGTATGACAAAATAAAATTCAATCTCAAAAAAATATCTCCCTTGGGATTTCAATTGCCCGCAGAATTTTATTCGCCTAAATATCATACTTCTGCACAAAAAAACAATAAAGAACCCGATTTGCGTACAACCATTTTCTGGAATCCGAATATCTTAATCAACGAAAAAGGCGAAGCGTTTTTTGATTTCTATTCGGCAGATTACAGCGCTACTTATTCGGTGATGATAGAAGGCATAACCGAAGATGGGAAAATTATCCGCAACATAAGCACAATACGAAGAATGAAATCAGACTCAAATCACTAAAAATGTGCAGCGGATTCCATTAATCAGTCGCTCATTAATAACGGCTGCAACTATTTTATAAACATCTGCAATATCGGTATCTGATTGGGAATATCGTGTGCGTTGGGTATATCGTCTATTTTCCATCTGCCGTTTTCAACAACAAATGCAATATCAGCGGTAAATGTCTGTTCAAGAACCGAAACTTTTGCTTTAAGCCTTGCCGTTTTTCCGCCGACAGAAATATTCTCTTCCAAAATATCGTATTTGGCTGTTTGTATTGTTGTTGCTATAAGATCTTTCTGAAATTTTCTGTCTGGATTTTCTAATTTCTTCTTTATCAGGTCAACATAAACAAGGTTGCGCTGTGAGATACATTCTTTTATGTCATCGTAATTAAACGTTGAACATGCTTGCTGGCATTTTGCCAAAACTTCGCGCGGAGTTATTCCTGTTTTACCTGCTTGCGCCATGCAGTGAAAAACTGTAATTGCGAATAAGGTAAAAACCAATAATTTTTTAATTTTTTTCATATTAAAATCATAATTAAATTACACAAATATAAAAAGTATAAACACAATTAATGCCAAAGTAAACATGGCTGCCAAAACTCCTTTCACGCCAACCAGCCTGTCAGTCTTTAAAAAAACATAGAAAGGCAAAAGGTTTGAACAGATTGAAAGGCTTAAAATTTTGGGCGTAAAATTTATCATATATTTTAATCCAAGATATTGCATTTGAGGCGAATTTGTATATCGCAAATACATTGCAACGGCAAATACGGCAATTGGTAGCAATATGCCAACAGCAAACCCTGTTGATAATTTATCATATTTTTTTTGCATGGCATTAATGTTTACAAGTTCCATCTGTTCATTTTATCAAGTTCGGCATAACTGGTCATATCCAAAGTTTGCGGCACTATGGTTGCATAGCCTTTTGCAAGCCATGTTTCGTCAGTGTCGGCAGCATCTGGTTCTTCGTTCACATAGTTGCCGGTAAGCCAGTAATAATCCGCGCCTTGCGGGTCGATTCTCTTTTCAAATTCTTCGCGCCACACGCCTTTTGCCTGACGGCAAATTTTTATGCCTTTTATTTCGGACAGTGGAAGTTTCGGAAAATTCACATTCAAATAACTGTCAATTCCGAAATTTTCGGACAAAACTTTGTCAATAATTTTGCGACCGAGTTGGATACAAGCCGAAAAATCTGCATCGGGGTCATGGTCGCACAGCGAAAAGCCTATAGATGGCACATAATACATTATTCCTTCGGTTGCCGCAGCAAGCGTTCCCGAATACAGTACGCTTGCCGAAGAATTTGTGCCATGATTGATGCCTGACACCAGAATATCAGCTGTTTTTTCGGGCAAAATATGCGAAAATGCAAGTTTCACGCAATCGGCAGGCGTGCCTGAACAGGCGTAAATTTTAAGATTTTCATCTTCTCTTATTCTTTTCAACCGTACAGGAGTGCTGAAAGTTACAGCCTGCGACATGCCCGAATTTCCCGACATCGGCGCAAGCACGTAAACTTTGCCGTAGGGCTGCACCATTTCAATAAGCGCAGCAAGTCCTTTGGCATTTACGCCATCATCGTTTGTTACAAAAATTCGCAATTGTTCTTTTAATTTATAATTCATATAGTGTTGTATTTTTATACAGTTTATTTTCAATAATATATTTGCCCGTTGCGGGCGATATAAAAGCGTTCATGTTGTTGCCTCTGCCTATGTTTTCGCGGATAAATGTTGACGAAACTTCTATTATCGGAGCATTCACAGGCTCAACTTTATATTTGTTGCAAAGCATTTGCAAATCGTAGCCCAGCCGCGGATATACATAAATTCCGTAATCGCTCAAAATCTGCCGGTAATTGCTCCATTGCTCGATACAAGCCATGCTGTCAGCTCCCATTATTATGCAAAATTCACAGTCGCCATTTTCGGCAGTCAGCGTTTCAAGCGTATTGATTGTGTATGATGGTTGCGGCAAACGCATTTCAATATCGCAAACCTTTACAGGCAAATTAAGATTTTTTAATGCAATTTGCGCCATCGCAATACGGTGTTCAACATCTGCAAGCAAATTTTTCGGCTTAAGCGGATTGTGCGGGCTAACCACAAGCCACACTTCGGCAAAATCTCCAAATACCACGGCGCAGTTTGCTATAGCCAAATGACCGATGTGTACAGGGTTGAAAGAGCCGAAAAATAAGCCAATACGTTTCTTATTGCACATAAAACAGTAAAAATTAATTTGCAAATGTAGCAAAAATAAAAAATATAAATGCACTCTCTGTTTACTCACCAAGATGTCTGCCGTCAGATTTGATAATTTATTGACAGCCGAATAATTTCGCAGTGTGTTAAAAGAGGTTTAACGATGTGTTAAATGGCATGACAAGAAACTGAAAGATGAAAATGATAATTATTATTTAGTATTGCTAATTAAATCTAAAATATGCTTGTATAATTTTACAAACTAATCGTGTATTTATTCTAATTCTAACACTTTTTTAAATAAATAATCATATTTGTATAAGCAATTTTCGTTTTGCATATCAAACTTCCTGTAATCAAGATATTTTATCTTTTCTTCAAAAGGAAATTCAATGACTATTTCTGGAATATCCTGATAAATATCTAAAGCACTGTTTACATTTGTAAGGTCAATTAAAGGTTCGAGATGAAATGAAAATTTAGAATTTTTTAATTGAAAAAGTATTGGCGCCGTACCAAAGCCTGCCAGTAATCCTGTTGGCTCTCCTATGGATATTAATTGTTCTACATGCCGACAATAACTTGTGATTGAATGTCCTGCCGAATAAACATCTCCATCTTGAAAAACATAAATTTTCCCCTTATATCTTAAAGAATTGCTATCAGGAACAAAATAGAATGGGTCGTAATTAAACAAATATTCTGTACCCGGTAACCATTCAAATGTTTGCAGTTCTATGATAGCAGAATCTTTTCCTTTTACATCAAAACGTTGTCGCATTAATTCGGTATTTAAAAATGCCACTTTAGGGTCATAAATTAACGAATCAGCAACAATGGTTTTCAATAAATTATGCCAAGCTGCGTCGCCGCCTCCTTTATTGCCCCGCACATCTATAATTATCTTGTTGATTTCTTTACCATTACCAATTTCTTTTACTTTTTCTGCTGTACCTTTACCAAATTCCTTCAATGTTTCTTCTGTTATGTGCTCAGGGTCTTGCATATCTTTAAGATAAACATATAATATTTTATCCTTTTCAAAATATAAAACCCTGTTTTCTCTATTTAAAAGATGATTATAATATTTAAAATCAGGGTTGTGAGAAAGGCTGGTGTCGCTTAATTGAATAACATCGATACTGTTATATAGGTTTAAATTTATAGCATGAATATCGCCATTCTCATTTTCTACAACCAATTCGCCATTTATTAAAAAAGCAGAAAAATTACAATAATATTGATTTCGCTTAAAATCCCAGCGAATACCTCCATTAATAAAACGATGACTATTTTTCATAACATAATCATTGTACGGACTATTGTTATAGGAAATTATTTTCACATTCTTCAGTATCAAAGTATCCTTTTCTTTATTTTTAAGTGTGTACAAACCATACAAATAATAATCTCCATCTATATATGATGGGTTACATGGAAAGTACGCAGATACGGTTTGTCTTGTTTTTTCCCTCATTTCTCTTATCCAATTATCATATCCTGTCTTGATTTTATTTATTATTTTTGTGTCTATTCCGGTGGTATCAGTCCATGGATTGCAACATTGCGTAGCCATAAATGCATGTATATCATACATGTACCTCATAACGTAATCAAGTAATTTTATAAATTGGTAATAATTTTGAATAGTATCTATCTCTGCTTTAAACAATTTTACGGAATCTAATTGACTGTATCCGGTAACAACTTTTCGAACAGGCAATTGTGGATTCGCATTTTCTAAAATGAAGACAAGTTCATCAAAATCTTCATACATTTGCTGTTTTGTCAGTGTTGGTGGAAAATCTTGGGCATTAGCCGCAAAACTGCAAAAAATAATTATAAAAGTAAAAAAAAATTTTTCATAAACATAAAATTTTAAGGAACTGTTTAAAATCAACTAAAATTATCAATAAATATGTGTAAATAAGATTATTACATGTGCATTTATTCTGTTTTCATTATATGATAAACGTTCTGCACATCATCGTCATCTTCAAATTTGTCAATTAATTTTTCAATTTCTGCTTGCTGTTCCTGTGTAAGCGCTTTCAGTTCTACGGTTGGCAAGCGGTCGAATCCTGCGCTTATCAGTTCCAAATTATTATCTTCGATATAGTTTTGTATTGTGCCGTAGGATTCGTATGCGCCGTAAATAATAATATCATTTTCATCGGCAAACACTTCTTCTCCGCCAAAATCTATAAGATTAAATTCAAGTTCTTCGAGATTGATACTGCTATTTTTTTTTATTTTGAAAATACATTTGTGTTCAAACATAAATTCAACGCTGCCTGATGTTCCTAAAGAGCCGTTATGTTTGTTGAAATAGCTGCGTATATTTGCAACTGTGCGCGTGGGATTGTCTGTTGCCGTTTCAATTAAAAAAGCAATACCATAAGGTCCATAGCCTTCGTAAATCACTTCTTTATAGTCGCTTTGGTCTTTTTCCGTAGCGCGTTTTATTGCTCTGTCTATGTTTTCTTTAGGCATGTTTTCCGACTTTGCCGTTTGTATCAAAGCACGCAAATGCGGATTTGTATTTGGGTCGCCGCCGTTTTTTGCCGCAATGGTTATTTCTTTGCCCAATTTGGTAAAAATGCGCGACATATTTCCCCAACGCTTTAATTTTCTTGCCTTTCTAAATTCGAATGCTCTTCCCATGTTGTTACGATTTTTGATGTATTATATTGCAAACATGCCGTTCGGAAAATATATATAATATTCTATTTCAATTGTTTAATTTTTGTTCTTTCTATGTATTTGTCAATTTCCTGCGCTTCGGTAGTTTTGCTGTAATGTGTTTTTATTTTTTTATATGTTTCCATTGCTTCTGCATATTTTCCCAACTGTTCGTAAACCAAACCTGCTTTCATAAGATATGCTGCGCTGAAATTGTTTTCACGGTAATTGGCAGCTTTCATAAAATACGCAACGGCATCATCAAATTGCGCCAGTTCAACATAAGCATCTCCTATGCCGCAATATGCACGCGCCTGAAGTATTTCATCCTGTCCGTCAAAATCTTTCAACAGCGAAATTGCTTCTTCAAAATTTCCCATGTGAAGATTACAAACGCCTGCATAAAAATGTGCAAGTTTTCCGGCTTTGGTCGAGCCATATTCTTCGATAATTTCATTGAAACCCAAATTTATACCATCGCCGTTCAGCGCTAAATTGAGCGAATCGATTTCAAAATAGCGTTGCGCCGCAGATATTTGTTCCTGCGCCGCTGTTTCGCGTGGCTTTGCAATCAGATATACATAGCCCAATATTGCAACTACGGCAACAACTGCAAGCGTAATTATTCTAATAATTTTTGTTTTATTTTCGGCTAAAAACTTTTCGCCTTTGCTTAATGCTTCGCCTACAGCCTTAAGATTTTCTTCTTCTTTTTTGATGTTTTTTGACATATTACAAAGATTTTATTTTTGAGCCGCAAAATTAATAAAAATTTGATAATTTGATATTGTTATAAAAAAAATATTCGAAATATTTGCAGAATGAATTATCTCATTTCATTCTTTTCATACCGAAGGATGTATTTAATATAGAACATTATAAAATATTTAATTGCATATTCGCCATAATTGCATAATTTTATTATAATTTTGCGCAAAATTTGAGCAAGTTGAACATATTTGAAGAAAAATTAAGAGAAGGTTTGATTTTTTCGATTGACAAACCTTATAAATGGACATCTTCGGATGTAATACGAAAAGTACGAAGTGTTTTACGCTATCAGCATCATATAAAAAAAATAAAGGCAGGACATGCAGGCACACTTGATCCGCTTGCAACTGGCGTGCTTGTCGTTTGCATTGGCAGAGCCACAAAGCAAATCGAAGAAATTCAGAACGGAGAAAAAGAGTATGTAGCCGATATACGTTTCGGAGCAACAACGCCTTGCTTCGACCTTGAAAAACCTGTAGATGCTGTTTTTCCATACGAACATATAACACGTGCAGCATTTGATATTGCATTACAGAAATTTACGGGGAAAATAGAACAGATTCCGCCTCTTTTTTCAGCAAAAATGATTAACGGAATCCGTGCTTATGAATTTGCCCGCAAAGGCGAAAATGTTGAAATAAAATCATCCACAGTTCATATAAAGGAAATAGAAATTGTTAAATTTGATTTGCCTGACGCGGTTTTGCGAATTGTTTGCAGTAAAGGTACTTATATTCGTTCACTTGCTCGCGATTTAGGATTTGAAATGCAAAGCGGAGCGCATCTTACAAATTTGCGCCGAACACGAAGCGGAAATTTTTTATTGCATAACAGTCTTGATATAAATGATTTGGAAAATTTTTTCAAAAATATTGAAACAAAATAAACTTATTCACGTATAAAAAAGCATTGATTATAAATAATATTTTTATAATAACCTTGTAAATAACAAAAAATCAAATACGATGAAATTAAATCAGTTTAATTTTAAACTTCCGACGGAACTTATTTCCAAATATCCTTCGCCGGAGCGGGACGAATGCAGGTTAATGGTTATTGACAGGCGAAGAGGAAAAATAGAACACAAAATATTTAAAGATTTGATAAAATATTTTGACAACGGAGATGTTATGGTGTTCAACAACACAAAAGTTTTTCCAGCCCGCCTTTACGGGAATAAAGAAAAGACAAAAGCAGAAATAGAAGTTTTTCTTTTGCGAGAACTTAATCCCGACCAAAAACTTTGGGATGTTTTAGTTGATCCTGCACGAAAGATACGCATAGGAAATAAATTGTATTTTGGCGAAAATGAAGAACTTGTAGCCGAAGTTATTGATAATACGACATCGCGTGGACGCACATTGCGTTTTTTGTGCGATATACCTCATGACAAATTCAAGGAAATGCTTTTCAGGCTTGGCGAAACTCCTCTTCCACATTGGGTTCGTCCTAAAGTTGAAAAAATAGATACAGAACGCTATCAAACAGTTTTTGCAAAAGAAGAAGGAGCTGTTGCCGCGCCTACGGCAGGTTTGCATTTCAGCAATATATTGCTGAAGCGTCTGGAAATAAAAGGAGTACTATTTGCAGAAATTACACTGCACGTAGGATTGGGAAATTTCAGGGTGATTGAAGTTGAAGATTTGTCGAAACACAAAGTAGATTCGGAAAAAATTTTGATAAGCGAAGAAACGGCAAATATTATCAATTCGGCAAAGGACAAAGACCAGAGAGTATGCGCAGTAGGAACAACAGTATTGCGAACGCTTGAAACATCCGTAACAACAACAGGCAGAGTTATTCCATTCGATGGCTGGACTAATAAATTTATTTTTCCTCCGTATGAAATTAACATTCCCGACAGAATGATTACAAACTTTCAATTGCCGCTTTCAAAAATGTATATGATGGTTTGCGCTTTTGGAGGCTATGACTTGATATGCGAAGCCTATAATGTTGCAATAAAAGAAAAATACGGTTTCGGCACTTACGGCGATGCAATGCTGATATTATAAGTTATCATCAATAATATTTTGCAAATGTTCCGCATCGTATGATGCAGAACATTTTTTTATATATAAACTATTTTTTGCGTATAAAGATACAAAATACCGCAGGATTTTCCAAACAGTTTGATATTATTTTTTTATATATCAATAAATTATATTGTTAGTAAGGAGCGACTGTATAGCAAATTACAAATGGAAATGATTCAGTGCATACAGATTAATAGCAGGCAAAAATATTTTAATGATACCTTTAATATCAGAGTCGTCTTTTCAATCTGCAGAAAAATTTCTGATATGGTCTTCAAAAGCGCTTAATGCGGCTTTTGCGCCTTCTCCCATCGAAATTATAATTTGCTTATACGGAATATTAGTAACATCGCCGGCGGCATAAATTCCGCGCTGGCTTGTGCGGCAATGCCCGTCAATTTCAATTTCGCCGGCTTTGTTTGTTTTTACATAATCTTTGAAAATTCCGCTGTTTGCGACTAATCCTATTTGCACAAAAATACCATCAAGATTTATGATTTCTTCTGCGCCGCTATCGCGATGTTTTATATTAATACCCGTTACTTTTTCTCCATTGCCAATTACTTCTGTAGTTTGCACGCTTGTTATGATTTCCAGATTGCTGCGACTTTTTGCATTTTCCTGCAAAACTGTATCGGCTTTGATATTGTCGGCAAATTCGAGAACGGTTACTTTCGAACATATTCCCGAAAGGTCTATTGCAGCTTCGATTCCCGAATTTCCTCCTCCGACAACGGCTACATGTTTGCCTTTGTAAAAAGGTCCATCGCAATGGGGACAAAAAGCAACGCCTCGTCCGATGTATTCATTTTCGCCGGGAACATTCAGTCTGCGCCAGTTAGCGCCTGTTGCAATTATCACAGATTTGGAAATAAACTTTTCTCCCGTTGATGCAAATATGACTTTATGACTGTTTTCGTCAATAATTTTTTCTACCCTCCGATGTTCAAGCAGGTCGATTTCATAATTTTGAATATGAGTTTTGAGTTGCGCTGCAAGCTGTTTTCCTGTTATATATGGAGTTGAAATCAGATTTTCAATTCCCACTGTATCGTTCACCTGCCCGCCTGTTCTGTCTGTAATTACGGCAACTTTCAATCCTTTGCGTGCTAAATAAATTGCCGCAGATGTGCCGGATGGTCCGCTACCTGCAACGATTACATCATACGATTTAGCTTCGGTTTTATTTGATTTTATTTCAACTCCGTAATGCGCTTTCAGTTTTTCGAGTAATGTTCCGAAATCAGATTTGCCGGCATGAAGCAACTGTCCATCAGCAAACACTGAAGGTACGGCTTGTATATTCAAGGCATCAGCTTCGGTTTGATATAATGCGCCATCAACCATTTCGTGCTTGATGTTGCTATTGAGCAAAGCCATTAAATTCAGCGATTGCACAATGTCGGGACAGTTAGTGCATGTAAGAGACACGTAAGTTGTGAGATTTATTTTGCCTTTTAACATTTTTACGCTGTTTGTCAACGCTTCGTCTGGAATGTTTTTTCCTTGCCCGTCGCTGTTGAGTATTGCCAGTATTAACGATGAAAATTCGTGTCCGTTTGGAATTCCGCGAAATTTAATTCCCGTTTCCTGTCCGTTTTTCAGCAGCAAAAATGCCAGTTGTTTTCCATCTATTATTTTATAATCAATATTATCTGAGGTTGAAGCTACATCGCTCAAAAAATCCTCAAAATCTTTTTTATATTCATGCGATTCGGGAACGGTTGCCTCCAGCATATAATCGGCTTGCAATCCGGCAAAGATGCCTTGCAATTGTTGTTTTATATCGTTATCTAACATAATTGTAATAAAAAAAAGAACGCAGATATAATTACATAATTTCTTTGCTACAAAGTTCAGTAACTAACAAATCTGCGTTCTTGAGATAAATACGGTTTAAATTTTTCCAACCAAATCAATACTTGGTTTAAGCGTGGCATCTCCTTTTTTCCATTTTGCAGGGCAAACTTCGTCTGGATGCTCATCTACAAATTTGGCGGCTTCTACTTTTCTCAACAGTTCGGCGGCATTACGTCCTACGCTGTTGTCATGTATTTCTGCAATTTTGATTTTCCCTTGCGGATTCACCACAAACGTACCGCGATAAGCCAGTCCATCTTCTTCGTTGAGAACGCCGAAAGCGCGGCTCAATGCTCCGGTGTGATCTGCCAGCATCGGATATTTAATTTTGCGTATTGTTGCAGATGCATCGTGCCATGCTTTATGAACAAAATGCGAATCGGTACTCACCGAATAAATTTCAACTCCAGATTCTTGAAATTTGGAATACAAATCTGCCAAATCTTCAAGTTCGGTCGGACATACAAATGTGAAATCGGCGGGATAGAAAAAGAAAATTGACCATTTTCCAAGTGCATCCGCGCTTGTTACCGTTTTAAAACTTCCGTTTTGATAAGCCTGTAATTTGAATTCAGGCAATTGAGAATTAATTATACTTTCCATAATTTTGAATTTAATATGTTTGTAATTTTTTTGCAAAAATACATCATCCATACATATAAATCAAACTGATATTTTTTATCTTTACATAAATAAAATCTATATAATATTACAACCTATATAATATTACAACGCAACGATTTTTTTGTTCAATTTTTATTCGCCGTTTTTTTCCCAAAATTACTTCCCTCGCACCCTCATATTACCGATATAATGAAAAATAATCCCTTTTTTTAACAGTTCTCGCTAAAATTTCATGTCCAATAATGTGTATTATTGGACATTTTCAGCGCAAAAGTAATTAATTTTTAATACACTAACAATTCAGCAAAAAATATTATTCAATTAATAAATGTAATGATATTACTGATAATGTTCTGTTTAGGATGTCCAATAATACACATTATTGGACATGAAATATTAACTTAAAATATATAAGTATGTCATTAATTTACAACAAGATTGAGAGAGGAAATCCCTCTGACGCCAATGCGGCAAAATTATGGTATCCCGTACTGAAAAGCATGGGAATGGTGAAAGAAAAGGAAGTAGCCAAACTGCTGGCTGACGAAACTACGCTGAATGCAAAGGAAGCGGAAATGGCTGTTGCGCAGTTACTTAAAGTAGTTACAAATCTTTTATTGAGCGGCAATACCGTGCAGTTGGGCGGCTTGGGCAGTTTTCGTCTGACGGCAAAATCGGAAGGAGTTGATACGAAGGAAAAAGTGTCGGCGGCGCAAATTAAAAAATTGAGCGTACGATTTACGGAATCTGCAGAGTTGAAAGATGCCGTTAAAAAGGCGACTTTCAGAGATGCGGCAACGTTAACAGGCAAGTAAATTTCAGGCATCGCCATCTCGTTTTTAAGGCACGGCGATGTCGTTGCTGTAACACGGCGGTCTTGATGTTTAAAGACGGCGGTCTCTAATTCGCGAGACCGCGGTGTTGCGAAACAGAGACGGCGGTCTCTTAACAGCGGCAACTAATGATTGATTATGAATGATTTAAAAATGATGAAAAATAAGAATGTAGCCCATTCAGGGCTGCGCTCTGATTCTCTGGATTGGCTTACGCCGAGCTTCGGTTGCTTCGTCATTGCGAGGAGCGGAGCGACGAAGCAATCCAGAAATAATAATAAAAACACCGTAGGATGCTAAACATTTTTCGCCCGATAATAATGATAATAAATAAACCCAAATAAAAATGAAAAAAATCTTAACAACTATCCTGTTTACCGCGCTGACGGTGGTAACGGTTAACGCGCAGGATACAGCGTAT
>JAISNL010000042.1 GCA_031276235.1 Prevotellaceae bacterium
ACATTTCTGAAGCATAGTTCAGAACATTTCTGAAGCATAGTTCAGAACATTTCTGAAGCATAGTTCAGAACATTTCTGAAGCATAGTTCAGAACATTTCTGAAGCATAGTTCAGAACAATTCTGAAGCAGGTAACGTCATACAATATATAATATCCAAAAACGGCAATATAAATACCCTGATGCTCTGATTTTCCGTATTGTTTCGTTGCTATGCTCCTCGCAATAACGCCACTGTAACGCGGTACATAATTGCGAAGGCTTTAGCCTGAATCAATCCAGAAAAACCTGAAAATCTTCGAGCATTATCTCCCTGTTCATAACAAATTAAGCAGGCGATGCCTTCACAAATTGTATGATACTGCCCAATATTTTAACCCGCTGCAAAGTTTTCAATAAAACGGCAATATCAAAAAAATAATATACATTTGCATCAAAAAACAAAATCAATGAGCAGAATATACGATTTCAAAAAGGTTGCCTTTAAGGATACATCGTTTGCCGATTTAATGAACAAACGTATATTCAACGTATTGCTTATAGCCTCCAAATATGATGTATTCATGCTCGAAGATGACGGCAGGGTTGACGAACAGATTTTTAACGAATATACGGCGTTGAGTTTGCGCTATCCTCCGCGCTTTACCGAAGTATCAACCGAAGCGGATGCTTTGAAGGAACTTGCGGAACGCACTTTTGAGCTTATAATTTTTATGCCCAATCTGGTTGATTCCGACATTTTCAGCACAGCAAAATATATAAAATATCAGTATCCGTCTATTCCCATTGTTGTACTCACTCCGTTTTCAAAAGAAGTGTCGAAGCGTATAGCCAACGAGGATTTGAGCGCCATTGATTATATATTCAGCTGGCTTGGCAATGCAGAGTTGCTGCTTGCCATAATCAAACTTGTGGAGGACAAAATGAATGCGCCAGACGATACGGCAAGCGTTGGCGTACAGATAATATTGCTTGTAGAGGATTCGGTTCGCTTTTACTCATCGGCGCTGTCGCACTTATACAAATTTGTACTTGAGCAAAGCAAGCACTTTGCAAAAGAAGCCCTGAATGCCCATCAACAAACGCTGCGCATGCGCGGACGTCCAAAAATTCTGCTTGCGCGAACATACGAAGAAGCCGTGCAGATATACGATGAATACAGCAGTAACATACTCGGCATAATATCCGACATGAGTTTTTACAGTAAGGGGAAAAAAGATGCCATTGCAGGTTACAGATTTGGCAAGTATGTGCGCAAAAAAAGCGGAATCACTACGCCCGTGATAATAGAATCGTCAGAAAGTGAAAACATAAAGTATGCCCGTAAATTACACGCTTCGTTTATTGATAAAAATTCCAAAAGTTACCCTCAGGATTTGAAAAAAAACGTGATGGAACAGTTCGGGTTCGGCGATTTTGTGATAATAAATCCATGCACACAACAGGAAATAATGCGCATAACAGATTTGAAAGATTTGCAAAACAAGATATTCATGATACCCGATGATTCGCTGCAATATCATTTGTCTCAAAATCATTTTTCACGGTTCTTCTATTCGCGGGCAATGTTTCCACCAGCCGAACTGTTGCGCCCAATGGATGTAAGCATATATGACGATATGAATCAGGCGCGGCAGTTTATTTTCGATGTCATAGTTCAGTATCGACTTATGAAAAATTCAGGCATAGTGGCAATTTATCAGCGCGAGCGATTTGATGAATACAGCAATTTTGCGCGTATCGGCGATGGCTCGTTAGGCGGAAAAGGTCGCGGACTGGCTTTCATTGGCGCAATGATTAAACGCTATCCCGAACTGTACAGAGACAATTTCTCGGTCAATATCCCTAAAACAGTTGTACTGTGTACCGATATTTTCGACGAATTTATGGAAACAAACAATTTGTATCCCATTGCGCTAAGCGATATGCCGGATGAAGTTATATTTAAACATTTTATTGAAGCAAAACTGCCCGAAAGACTGTTTGAAGACATAATGGCATTTCTGAATGTAATAAAGCGTCCTGTTGCCGTTCGCTCGTCGAGCCTTCTGGAAGATGCCTATTACCAGCCGTTTGCAGGAGTGTATTCAACATACATGCTGCCAAATCTCAACAACAAAAACGACATGCTGCGCATTACCTGCGATGCTGTAAAAGGCGTATATGCTTCAGTGTTTTTCAAAGAAAGCAAAACATATATGACGGCTACCAGCAACATTATAGATCAGGAAAAAATGGCTATCGTGCTGCAGGAAGTTGTAGGCGTAAAATTCGATAAACGACTGTATCCACTGATAAGCGGCGTAGCCCGTTCGCTGAATTTCTATCCCATAAACAACGAAAAAGCCGAAGAAGGAATAGTGAACATCGCACTTGGACTCGGAAAATATATTGTAGATGGCGGCAATACCATAAGATTTTCGCCTTTCTATCCGCATAATGTATTACAATTGAGTTCGGTGAAATTTGCTTTACGCGATACTCAGTCATCATTTTTTGCTCTCGATCTGGAAAATATGCCCGTTAACTTTTCATCAAACGATGCCTTCAATCTTTTAAAATTAAACATAGAAGATGCCGATAAAGACGGAGCATTGAATTTTATAGCATCAACCTACGACTATCAAAACGAAATCATACGCCCCGGATATTATCCGCAGGGGAGAAAAATAATTTCATTTGCAAATATTCTCGAACACGACCTGTTTCCGCTTGCCGATACATTGAAAATACTTATGGAAATAGGACAAAAAGAAATGGGACGCCCGATAGAAATGGAATTTGCGGTGAATATTCATCCCGGCAATCGCGACAAGGCAACTTTGTATCTTCTGCAAATCCGTCCTATTGTTGACCAGAAAGAATTAATCGAAGAAGATTTGACAGATATTTCGCACAGCAACGCCTTGATGATTTCAAATCTTGCACTTGGACATGGAATTTCTACCGATGTGCATGATGTTTTGTATGTGAAAAGCGCTTCGTTTGATTCGGCAAAAACGCGGCAAATAGCAGATGAAATAGAAAAAATAAACAATGAATTTGTGAACGTCAGAAAATATTATATTCTCGTAGGTCCCGGGCGCTGGGGCAGCAGCGACCCATGGCTCGGTATTCCAATTAAGTGGGCGCATATATGCAATGCCCGCGTTATTGCCGAATGTAGTCTGCAGAATTATCAGATAGGACCAAGTCAGGGAACTCATTTTTTCCAAAATCTCACATCTTGCGGCGCGGGTTATTTCACAATAAATCCTCCGTGCAATGATGGATTTTTTGACGAAGACTTCTTAAATTCTCAACCTGCGGCAGCAGAAACTGAATTTTTGCGGCTTGTTCATTTCAACAATCACCTGACTGTAAAAATAGACGGACGCAAAGGTAAAGGTATTGTAACAAAGCCGCAAAACGACCAGTAAACAGAGAAACGTCAGACTGTATCTTTGAAATAAATGATGGCATAAGCGTTCATCTGTTTGCCATAAAAAAATGCGGAATGAATTAACTTCATTCCGCTAACATTTAATCGTTTTCTTAATGATATGCTCATTCGTTTCTCATTTTTTCTTTTGCTCTTTTTACTTGCTGCTTCAACGCTTCTACACATTGTCTGGTAGCTTCTTCAAATGTTTTGCATTTTCGCTCGGCAAACAAATCGTTGCCAGGTATTGCTACTCTGATTTCAACTCGTTTGTTTTCTGGTTCTGTAGAATTTCCTAATTTCAACATAACGTTGTATTTGACAATTCCATCGAAAAATTTGTCTAATTTTTCTACTTTCTTTGTTACATAATCAAGCAGTTTTTGATCTGCATCGAATTTAATAGATTGAATTACTACTTTCATGTCTTTACCATTTTAGTGTTAAACATTTTTTTATTATCGGAATATATCCGTTTATTCTTAATAATATTTCTTTTATTATGTCATTTGTTTACGATATAACTGTCATTTTCTCATTTTAATCAGTTTCATTTTCTCGGATGCGTTTTATCGTGTACTCGTTTCAAATCTTCGAAAGTCGTATGCGTATAAATTTGTGTAGCGGCAAGGCTCGAATGTCCCAATACTGTTTTTATCGAATTAAGGTCTGCTCCGTTGTTCAGCAAATGAGTTGCAAATGTATGACGCAGTACGTGCGGGCTTTTTTTACCTGTAAATCCTGCATCTGTGAGTTTGTTTTTTATAATTCGGTAAATAAAATTGGGATATGTTTTTTTGCCTTTGTTTGTTACAAAAATATATTCATTAGTATCTCTGGATATCAGTTCATCACGCTTATTTATCAATATATGCAGCAACATTTTAATATTGTCCGTAAGAGGAATCAGACGGTCTTTTTTGCCTTTTCCTGTTACTTTTACGTATCTTTCGGATATATCGTTGATTTTAATATTTATAAGTTCTTCGCGGCGTATGCCTGTTGCATACAGCATTTCTATTATTGTTTTGTCTCTTAATGCAAAGTAGTCATCATCCGTATTACAGTCTGAAATATCAAGATAATTGTTCAATCTTCTTTCTTCTAAAAATACAGGAAGTCGTTTTTTTTCTTTTGGAGATTTAATTTTGTTGATGGGATTACAATCAATTATTCTTTCTCGAATCAGGTATTTAAAAAATCCGTTCAATGCTGATAATTTGCGGTTTATTGTTCGTGGGCTGTGGTTTTTTTCCATTAGTTTAATTAGCCATTCACGAATTTCAGACTGATTTGTATCGCTCATATTTTCTATTGATATATAAGATATCATATCGTTGAAAAAGCCATACAGGTCGGATTTGTATGCCTCTACTGTCTTGGAAGAGCAGCGTTTTTCGGATTCCAAATATTTTAAATACATATCTAACATAGTTCAAATATACAACAAAAGAGTGAATTCGCAAAAAAAATCACTCTTTTAAATGTTAAATATTTTTATATACTTAATCTTCTGTTTGTTGTAATTGCTGAACATAGATGGCATGTTTTATTTCATCTCTACGTCGCACAGATTTTTTGGTAAAAGTTTGACGTGTACGCAGTTCGCGAACTACGCCGGTCTTGTCGAATTTGCGTTTGAATTTCTTTAATGCTCTTTCGATATTTTCACCTTCTTTTATTGGTATTATTATCATTGCACTACACACCTCCTTTTCTTAATTTCGGACTGCAAAGGTATGTTTTTTTTACGTATTGGCATAAAAAAATATATTTTTTTTCTTACTTTATTTTTAAGAGTTGTATTACAGTTGGTTAAGATTTCCACAATTTATCGAACTCGTCAATGCTCACTGTTTTTTCTTCAAGTTGTACTGCTGTTTTTAAATATTCTGTAATTTTATTACGCAGAGCTTCTTCGACTATGTTATCATATCTCTGTTTGTCATTGAGAAAATTTTGTGCCAATCTTTCTATGTTGCCTGCGTTAGCCATATTGTGTAAACCATATTTTCTTAATTGCTCAAGGGCTATGTTTATTGCAATATTTTTAATATCAGCATCGTCAATTTGCATATCGTTTTCTTTTACAATATGATCGCAAATTTTTTGCCAACTTAACTGGTGTATGAAACTTTCATATTTATTGTCAATATTTTCCTTTGTAAACTCAGATTTGCCTTCAAGCAAAAGCCATTTTTTCAAAAATGTGTTGGGATATTTTAATCCTGCTTTTTTTACAAGTTCTTTGTTTGCATCTAACAAAAATCTGCTGTTGCTTATGTTTTCATAATATTTTATAATATTATCTTTTACTTTTTCCACAAATTCTTCTTCGCTGTTTACAGCGTTATTGCCATAAACTGCATCAAAAAACTCCTGAGTAAAATCCGCTTTTTTATGGGTTTGTATATCTCTTATTGTAATATTGAATTCTGGATTTACTGTGATATTTTTTGTATTGTCGCTTTTCAAAAACATAATTTTATTATTATCATCTGTATAAATTTCATTCAGATTAATCGCTATTGTATCACCTTTTTTCAATCCTGATAAACGTGCTTTTTGTTCCTGATTTTCAATGAACGTAAGAGATATAAACGTATCTTCTATGCTTATTGCATTTTCGCAGTCTTGACTTGCATCTACGTATAGAATGCCATTTTCATCTGCTATTTCCGCTGATTCAAATTTTCCATAATGAATACGCAGTCTCTCAATTTCGCTGTTTACAGTGGATTCGCTTACTGTAATATGGTAAAAGGGAATTGTAATAGTTTTATCTATGCAGAGTTCATATTTAGGAGCATAACCTATTTCGAATACAAATTCAAATTCGCTTTGATTATCCAAGTCTATCTGTTTTTGTTCATCTTCGTAAGGTATTGGCTCTCCGATAATTTCAAGTTTTTCATCTTCAATATATTTTTCGAGCGAACTTAATACTATTTTTTGCATTTCCTCTATTAAAATTGCATGTCCGTACATTTTTTGAATCAACCATATTGGCGCCATTCCCACACGAAATCCTTTGACATCGGCTTTACGCCGGTAAGCGTTGAGGGATTTTTTTACGGCTTCTTCGTAATCGGTTTTTACTATTGTTACTTTCAGCAATGCTCTGTTATCATCGATATCTTGTTTTGTAATATCCATAATTTGTTTTTGTTTATTATTTATTTTTATGGGAAACAGATTTGGAATAAATGTCTTCTGTTTTAATTTTTTGTGCGGGCAAAGGGACTCGAACCCCCACGCCTTACGGCACCAGATCCTAAGTCTGGCGCGGCTACCAATTACGCCATGCCCGCATTTGAGGCTGCAAAGGTACAAATAATTTGGGAACGGCAATATATATTTCGATTTTTTCCATCTAATTTGTATTTTTGGGGTTGAAATTATGGAAAATTATAAACAACCGTAAAATTTATACAGTCAAATTGTGTCTTTAAAATCAGCCTGAAATAAATATCCTTTTCGTCTGTGTATTAGGTGATAAAAACCTGTGTTCAAAAAATGTTCGTAAAAGTGCATACTAAAATCAGAGTTATTATATCTTATAGTAGTAATTTCGTAACCGGTTTTTGGTAGAATAAATGCAAAAAGAATACATAAAATATACAATATACAATATATACAAATAAATTATGGCAACAGAGCAGACAACTTTATTAGACTTAGTCGGTCAAAACACTGAACAGATTGAAGACAAAAACAGGCAAACTTATACTTTCAACGAAGTATTTGATACATGTATCAAATATTTTAACGAAGATGAACTTGCCGCTTCAGTGTGGATTAACAAATATGCGATGAAAGATTCGTTTGGAAATATCTATGAAAAATCGCCCGAAGACATGCATCGCAGATTAGCGGCAGAATTTGAACGTATCGAAAAAAAATACAACAATCCGTTGACTTTCGATGAACTATTCGCCGTTCTCAAAAACTTTAAATACATTATTCCTCAAGGCGGACCAATGACAGGAATAGGTAATCATTATCAAATATCGTCGCTGTCGAATTGTTTTGTTATCGGACACAGCAAACCTGCGGATTCATATGGCGGAATTTTGAGAATTGACGAAGAACAGGTTCAACTTATGAAACGCCGCGGTGGAGTTGGTCACGACCTGTCGGATATTCGTCCCAAAGGAAGCCCTGTGATGAACAGCGCACTGAATTCAACAGGAATAGTTCCTTTCATGGAACGATATTCAAATTCAACGCGCGAAGTCGCCATGGACGGACGCCGCGGAGCTTTAATGCTTAGCCTGTCTGTAAAACATCCAGATGTTGAACAGTTTATAGATGCAAAAGTTGACGGAATGAAAGTTACCGGAGCAAATGTATCGGTACGAATTGACGATGAATTTATGCGTTGCGTAATAAACGAAACGATGTACAAACAGCAATATCCCGTTGATGCAAAAGCCCCTAAATATAAAATAGAAACGGATGCAAAAAAACTTTGGAACAAAATAATTCACAATGCATGGCAAAGCGCCGAGCCGGGAATACTGTTCTGGGATACGATAATTCGAGAATCGGTAGCAGACTGCTATTCCGACATCGGATATAAAACAATATCAACAAATCCCTGCGGAGAAATTCCTCTGTGCGCTTACGACAGTTGCCGTTTGCTGGCAATAAATCTGTATGGCTACGTAGAAAATCCGTTTACCGATAAAGCAATATTCAATAAAACGCTGTTCAAAAAACATGTTGCAATTGCCATGAAAATGATGGACGATTTGATAGATCTGGAACTTGAAAAAATTGATAATATTCTTGAAAAAATAAGTAAAGACCCAGAAGAATACGATGTGAAACGCGTAGAAATAGAACTGTGGGAAAAAATAAAAGACAAATGTATTCGCGGTCGCCGTACAGGTTTGGGAATAACCGCAGAAGGCGACATGCTTGCCGCACTCGGTATTCAATACGGAACAGATGAAGCAATAGAATTTGCTTCCGAAATACAAAAAACATTGGCGATGGAAGCTTACAGAACATCTGTGCAAATGGCAAAAGAACGCGGCGCATTTCCAATTTACGATGCAAAACGCGAAGAAAACAATCCCATGATAAACCGTATCCGCCAGCAGGACGAAAATCTGTATGCCGAAATGATAAAAACAGGACGCCGAAATATTTCGATGCTTACCATTGCCCCAACTGGAACAGTAAGCCTGATGGCGCAAACAACATCGGGAATAGAACCTGTGTTTAATCTCGTTTATAAACGCCGCCGCAAAGTAAACCCAAACGATATAAATGTAAAAATAGATTATATTGACAAAACAGGAGATGCATTTACCGAATTTGATGTATTTCATCATAAATTCCTTACATGGTGCGAAGTTAACGGATACAATATAGAAGAAGTAAAAAATCTTTCGTATGAAAAAATAAACGATTTGGTAGCACAATCTCCATATCATAATGCCACAGCACACGATATAAATTGGTTAAACAAAATAAAAATGCAAGGCGCAATGCAAAAATGGGTTGACCATTCTATAAGCGTTACAGTGAATTTGCCGTCAGATATTACCGAAGAAAAAGTTGCCGAAGTTTACCGTACGGCATGGGAATCAGGATGTAAGGGAGTTACCGTTTATCGAGCCAGCTCGCGGTCAGGAATTCTTGTGTCAACAGATGGCAAAGCAAAAATGAATCAAATGCCTTCCAAACGTCCTGTTTCGCTTGAAGCAGATGTAATCCGATTCTTCAACAAAACCGAACAGTGGATTGCCCTTGTAGGATTGTACGAAGGCAAACCATACGAGATTTTTACAGGTATAGTAGATGATGATATTCGTCCCATTCCCCGAACCATAAATTCGGGGCAGATAATAAAAGTGAAAACAGACAAAGGTTCGCGCTACGATTTTCAATATGTTGACAAATTCGGTTATACGAATACCATAGGCGGAATTTCGCACATGTTTAACAAGGAATTTTGGAATTATGCAAAACTAATTTCAGGAGTCCTGCGCAATGGAATGCCGATAGTAGATGTTTTGAACCTGATTGCAGGATTGGAACTCGACAGCCAAACAATAAATACATGGAAAAATGGAGTTGAACGGGCGCTTAAAAAATACATTCCCGATGGCACAAAAGCCGAAGGTGCAATATGCCCCGAATGTGGTTCAGACTCAATTATATATTCCGGCGGATGTCTGCTGTGTACAAACTGTGGATATGATAAATGTGGATAAAACAAAAAACGGTTTTTGATTTTACCGTATTTCATTCAACCTCTATCTATTAAAACTCTGAATTTTGTAGAAGTATATTTTATTGGATGACAGATTATTTTGCAGCATTACAAAAAATACAATTATGGCAAAACCAAAGAAAAAGCAAACAGTACAAACAATACAACCTACCGAAACAGCGAAATTGGAAAAACCGACTGCTTCTCACATTAAAGGCTGGACGGCGAATTTCCTGTCTAACGTATTGGGAGTTATTGTAGGTATTGTGTTGACATTCGGTGGAAACGCCCTGATACAGCAACACAATGAAAAACAGGAAATTCACACAATGCTGACGCTTATAGGTGAAGAAATCACATATAACAAGAACGAATTTGTATCCATGCAAAATGATTATCTGAAAACAAAAAAAGCGTGCAACATATTTATGTCGCACGATTGGAGAACAATGCCACAGGATAGCGTATGGCGGCATGTGGAAAATGCTATGAATATGTACGGTTATACTGCGCGACATACTGCATGGAACGTGTTTCAAAAATCGAATATTTTTACCACTGTCAATGATAAGAAATTGCTTGTATATCTTTCTACATTATACACCTTAATAGAAGAGTGCATGGAATGGTGGGAAATACACCAAACAGAAAGAAGTCTTACCTCTGATATTTTCTACAATAATTATTATTACACGGAAAAAAATAATCTGTTTGCCTCCGTTGATGCCATGTTAAAAAATGAAGCAACGCGGAAATTTCTAAATCATCCATACTCGTATGAAGATATTTTTACAAATGTTATAGACTTAGCCGATTATATGCTGTATTTGATAGACAAAAGCTGTAGTTATCAATCTGAATTAAAAAGCATAGACGAAGATTTTGAAAACTTCCGTAAAAATAAGAAAAAATGAGTGAAAATACTGACTGCCGTTGATTAATTTTATACCTTTGTATTTTTTTATATTTGAAATGATTGATAATAAAATAAATAAAGTATTAATATTTGTATCTGCCGTTATTCTGGGAACATTATTGCTTTCATTGCTGCCTGCATTTAATATGAGTGGTTTTGAAATAAAAAAGGTAGATGTACTTGCCGATATTCGCACTAATGCCGCAATTGATGACACTGCTGTAATTGATACTGCTGTTTATCCGACTAATCAATTTGTAGATAGCTGCACAGCAGGCATAATTTGCATCAACGATTATTCTGCTGAACATGACGCACTGAGTCGTTTTTATAATGCGCTGGATACAGGCAGCCGCCCAGTACGTATTGCATACTTTGGCGATTCATTTATCGAAGGCGACTTGCTTACATGCTCGCTACGCGATTTGCTCAAAAAAAAATACGGCGGCAACGGAGTTGGTTTTATTCCTGTTAACTGTATTACTGCAGGTTTTAGAAGTACTGCCGTTACGTCTGCATATGGCTGGAACGAACATTGTGTTACCGACAGCATTTTCAGTTACAGCAAACAGGGAATTTCAGGTCATTATTTTATCCCAAATACTAATGCAACGGCAACATTTTCATGTCGCAATGTTGCTGGCAAAGAAATTGATACATGTTCTTCCGCATCATTTTATTTCATTACCGATGGCAACCTGAAATTTACGACAGTCATCAACCGTAAAGACAGTCAACAGCATACAATTAGCGGCAGCAAAGATATTCAGAAAATTACGGTTAACGGACAAATCGCTCATATAAAAATTACTGTTAACAATCCGGGCATAAATACCCGCTTTTTCGGCGTAGCTATGGATAACGATACAACGGGAATTGTTGTAGATAATTATTCGCTGCGCGGCGCTTCAGGCGAAAGTCTTAAATCTATTCCCGAAAAAACATTAAAAGATTTTGACAAGTTAAGAAACTATGATTTGATAATACTGCAATACGGATTGAATGTAGCATCCAAAACACAAACAAAATATGATTATTACAAAAAAACGATGAAAAACGTAATAAATCATCTGCGCAGCAATCTTCCAAACAGTGATTTTCTGTTGATAAGCGTTGGCGACCGAGCTGCAAAAATCAACGGCGAGATGCAAACAATGCCCGGAGTGAAAAATTTGTTGCTCGCTCAGCAGCAAATAGCATCCGAATGTGGAATCGCTTTCTGGAATTTAATTGATGCCATGGCTCTCGACGGAGGAATGAAAGGCTATGTGAAATCAAAACCGCCAAAAGCCAATTTGGACTATACCCACATAAACATCCGCGGCGGAGAACAAATTGCAAATCATTTGTTTGAAGCAATAGAATATGGAAAGGAAAGATATTTTGAAAAGAAAAAATACAACAAATTAAAATAATAAATATGAAGTTGCCGTTCAAATCCAAAATCAAAGTTTTTATTATGCTTAATATTATTTTACTGGCATGTACAGGATTTTTGTTTTCAAATTCTGATTCAGACAAAGATGATGCAATAAAATCATTGCATGTGGATGCAGAAACGGTTTTGCCCGCATCTTTTGCAGGAATACAACCGAATATAATACTTGATTCCTCACAGAATTTATCTGCTTTTTTTGCAAAATTAATGATGATTCGCAATATAAAACATCTCGAAAAACCTGTTGTTCGCATAGTTCATATCGGCGATTCGCATGTTCGCAGTCACGAATTTACGCCTGCGTTCAATTGTCGGCTAACCGAAATATTCGGTAACGCTGCAGCAGGATTTATTGATGGATACAAAAGCGAAGGAATAATTGAAGAAAACGGTTTGCCCGGAATCGTCTGTCACTGCATAGGAATTAATGGCGCTACAAGTAAAAATTTTTTGGAAGATAAACATATCGCTGCAATCAGTAAATTAAACCCCGATTTGATTATAATTTCGCTCGGCACAAACGAAAGCCTTGGCAAATACGACCAGCCCTATCATTACAGCATGATGGAAAATCTTTTTTCGATTTTGAAAACATCCTGTCCCGAGGCGGCGATTTTATATACCACGCCGCCCGGAGCTTTCAAAACAACGTACAATCGCGCACGCAGACGCAGAAATCGCAAAATAATATCAATAGACGAAAATAAAAATACCAAAAATGTTGCTTCAACTATTGTGCAATTTGCCGCCAACCATAACGTTGCCTGCTGGGATTTGTTCAATATAGTGGGAGGCGAACAGCATGCCTGCAAAAACTGGCAGAATGGAAATTACTACCAAAACGACAAACTGCATTTTATAATAGATGGCTATGCCCTTCAAGGCAATTTGCTTTACGAAGCGCTGATAACAGGCTATAACGAATACGTATTGAAAAACTATGAATAACTGGCTATATAATATGGGGTTTGATTTGGACAAAATCAAAGCATTGTTTGTGTATAACTCAAACGAGCCAATGATTTTTAACAGCGGTTTTTTCATGTTTTTGTTTCTCGCATTTCTCATTGCTTATACGGCGCTGAAAAAACGTGCAACGCCGAGGCTGATTTTCGTTACGCTTTTTTCATATTACTTTTATTATAAAAGTAGCGGATTTTATTTTTTCCTGCTCGGAATAATTACAGTCAGCGATTTTTTGCTTGCCCGATGTCTGGCGATAGCCAGAAAAAAATACCTTCGGCGCATACTTCTTTCAATCAGCGTATTTATTGGCATAGGATTGCTTGCATACTTTAAATATTTCAACTTTTTCGGAGCGTCATTTTCGGCAATCGTAAACGGAAATTTTCAGCCGTCTGATATTTTTTTGCCCGTAGGAATATCATTTTTTACATTTCAGTCGTTGAGTTACACCATAGATGTTTACCGTAAAAATATTGAGCCTTTGAACAATTTACTTGATTATGCTTTTTTTGTGTCGTTTTTTCCGCAACTTGTAGCAGGTCCCATTGTTCGCGCCCGCGATTTCATACCTCAAATTCGCCAGCCGCTGAAAGTTACCGGCGAGATGATTGGCGCAGGTATTTATTTCATTGTGTGCGGACTGTTCAAAAAAGCAATCATATCCGATTATATAGGAATAAATTTTGTTGACAGGATTTTTGAAAATCCTTCGCTTTATTCGGGCATCGAAAACCTGTTTGGCATATATGGCTACGGGCTTCAGATATACTGTGATTTTTCGGGATACAGCGATATGGCGATAGGTATAGCGTTACTGCTTGGGTTCAGGTTCAACATAAATTTCGATTCTCCCTACAAATCGGCAAGTATTAAAGAATTTTGGCGGCGCTGGCATATCTCGCTGTCGTCGTGGCTGCGCGATTATCTTTATATTTCGCTTGGCGGAAACCGAAAAGGGAAAATCAGAACGTACATCAATCTGTTCATAACCATGTTGCTTGGAGGATTATGGCATGGAGCAAACTGGAATTTTATTATTTGGGGCGCTTTGCACGGAATAGCGCTTGCCGCACATAAATTTTTCGGCATTTTTACACTTCAACGCAAAAACAAAACATCGGCAGGAGCATATTTGCGCCGCTTGGCAGGCATATTTTTAACATTTCATTTTGTAATGTTTGCATGGATATTTTTTCGCAATTCATCGCTCGAAGACTGCAGCACAGCGCTGTCGCAAATCTTCGGAAATTTCCAGCCGCAAATTATCTGGCAAATGCTGTCGGGTTATAAACTTGTTTTCATTTTAATTGCAGTCGGATACATTTTACATTTTTTACCCGCAAAAGCCGAAAATTATTTCAAAAACAAATTTATAAACACATCATTGATTTTTAAGGTTGCGGTAATGGTTATACTGATATATTTAATAGTGCAAATCAAAAGCAGCGATGTACAACCTTTCATTTACTTCCAATTTTGATGCCTGTTCGTTACTTGCATTTCAATTTACTGTGTATCGCGAGGAGCGGAAGAGACAAAGCACACCAGAATAGTGAAAGGTTCTGCTATAGGTTGACTAAAAAAATAATAAAAATGAAACGTATAAAAATAAATAACAAAAATTTAATATTAACATGTCAACTTTTTTAGGACGTGACAACTTTTTTAGGACGTGACAAACATGTCAACTTTTTGAGGATGTGACAGCTGATATTTACTTTTTGGTGATTATTCCCTGCTGTTGTTTTTACTTCAACTGCCCAATCGTTATACTGAAAATCGCGTACTTCCCTGTCTGTTCCTACCCACGCATTGAGAGCGGCTACCGCTTCATGCTTGGCGATAAACTTCTGTAAAAAGTGCAGTTCGCCATAAAGTCCCTGCTGTTCTGACGGCGTTAAGCTCTCGCCTTTCAGTTTTTCAAAAAGCGCCTGCCACTTTTCGAGTTGGTTAATAATCGTTCCGACAACTTGTTTTTCAGAACGCAACGACCAAACAGATTGTATCATATTCTCGCACATTACTGCGAAAACATCCCGGCTTTGATAATGCAAAAGTTTGATAACAAGTAAATTGTTGTTAAGAAACGAATTATCATGAGTCAAAGTAACCTGCAAATCCCGCAGGTTTGAGAATGGGGGAAACATCAATGCGTGTGCGTTGCTAAAAATGGAAGAGTCGTTATTTTCGAATTAAATCTTTTGGATAACCAAATATTAACAATAATATTCTAACAAACAGATTCTTTAGCCATTTTGAAATATTCCCAAATAGACTTATGCCAATCAGTCCTGAAATTGTACCTATAATGCCTATTTTATCCAAGAATGATTCTATTTCTGGTCTTATGGAAATAATTTGTAATATGCCATACAGAAATAAAACCAAAAACAATGTTTGAATAATCCTCGCTAAAACTTTTATTCTTTTTGTAAACTTTGCTTCAAAAGATTTTAGAAGGGCTATTTCGCTACTATCAGGCAAAGTCTTTAATTCGATAATTCGGTTGTATGATAAGACTGTGCAAATAATGATAAAATCATTTCTATTTTGGAAAAGTTGAATATTTGAGTTTATACTTTGAAATGTTTCATTTGCAAATTCGGCAGTAATTTTTGTGGGGTTTATTAAATGAAAAAACATAAAAACGACACTCTTATTATTACTGCTATGATTAAAATTCCCATTTAATATATTTTCAAATGTAGTCGTTATCTCATTTTTCGTTCTGACTGCAATTACGCTTTTTATCCATTCTTTATCGCAATCAAATTTAATGATTCCAATTATCAGACTGAAAATTAGAAAGTCGTCGTGTATAAACGGTTGAGGATTATCCTTGTTCGGATTACTCTTATTCTTTTTATTGAAAAATTCCTCAAACTTATCTTTATTGCTTGTTTGTATGGCTGTTGTTATTTCATAATAGATTGTATCGGTATCCGAAATTTGTGTTTTATCAACAGGAAAAAGAACAGGTTGCCCACATAATAATTTTTTGAATGCAGACAACTTCGGATTAGTATCAACAACTCTTTGTAAATATGTTTGTTTATCCTCTAAAGAAACCATTTCTTTTTCTTTAATCCGTAATTTAATATATTTGAATCCCACCCTTGTACATTTTTCAATTTACTTAACAATTTGGCGATAAGTGTTGAATATAACATCGTGGCAGGTTGTTCGCCCGGCAAAAAACTCCGCCAAGACAAATATGTGAATGAGAAAACTTGTTGAGTAATATACGCCAAATCATAAAACAAATAATTATTTAATTCTTTGTCGTGGTATTTATGTTGGGGTGTTCTAATTTTTATTTGTATGGGATTGCTCATACCGTGTTTAGCAGTTTTTAATTCATTTACACCCAACATTTGAATAAGACAGGTTTCAGAATCAAGAAATATATTTGTTGCTCTGTTCGGGATAAATTC
>JAISNL010000076.1 GCA_031276235.1 Prevotellaceae bacterium
AATGTGTTTTTAACGTTATTTGCTCTTATTTTTTGTTGTAAAGCGAATAAGAAAACTTTTTGCGGCTCTCGTTTCAATTGCGAGAGCCTTTATTTATGCCGTTTCTGGCAAGTTTTATAGCAGTTTGCATGGCATGCTCATTTAATTATTTGGCGTAAAATTATAAATTCTTTTTTAACCAATAAACTCAAAAAGGTTAAATTTGGTTAATAATTGATATTTGTTGTAAATATTTCAGATTATTTTTTAAAGACGGTAAAACTGTGGAAATATATTATGCGAGATAAAATCTGTTCATCACAGAATAGAGTTCGTTTGTGTTAATGCGTTATTATAAGGCATCTCAAGGTTTTAACGACTAAAAAATAGCGACATAAAATTGTGATTTTGCTATTGGCGCAGTCGTTCTATTCAATGATTTTAACACTTGTTCAGTGCAAATTTATCCCGTTGGCTGTTTCCAAACATTTCATTTTGCAATGTCGCCGAAATTGATTGACGCAGAACAACTGATTAAGAATCAACAGATAAAATTTTATACCTGCAGCAATTATAAGGTTCTGTTGATATATTCCGAATAATCTCTTATAATAGGTTTGTACAAACGTTCCATAATTGGCGAGGATATTACAAAATCCGCCGTAGAACGGTTACATGCGGTAGGAATATTGTACAAACTTGAAATACGCAACAGCGCTTTCACATCAACATCATGCGGCTGCGGTTGCATTGGATCCCAAAGAAAAATAAGAATGTCAATTTTCCCTTCAACTATCAATGAGCCTAATTGCTGGTCGCCTCCAAGCGGGCCTGATTTTAATTTCAGTATTTTTATATTATTGAAAATGTCTGCGTCAAGCCGTTTTTGCAAACATTCTTCAATCAGCCGTCCTGTAGTTCCTGTGCAAATTAAATTGTGTTTTATCAACGTTTTATGATTAAAATCAACCCATTCGATAATATCTTTTTTTCTGTTGTCGTGAGCGACAAGCGCAATAGTTTTTTTCTCTTTCATATTTATTAAAAATTTATTGTGCAAATTTATCGATAATTTTCAAACTTAAACAATATATTTTTAATATCTTGATGCCATTGCAAAACTACATAGTTGATAATATAATAATAATTAGATTTTTATAATTTATTTATATGGATATTTCATGTATCTTTATATCATGTTTACCAAAATATCATTTTGTCATTGTTTTTTTGGGGAAAACAGTTTTTTACTTTTTTAATGCGTTTGCAATGATGTATTTATGGAAAATATTGCTTATTCATATTTTTTATTTAACTTTGCCGCAAATTAACATATTTATTAAAAAATTTAAATTTCATGGAACAGAAAAAAAATGAATTAAATATTGAACTTGACGAAAAAGTTGCACAAGGCATATATTCCAATTTGGCTGTAATTACTCATTCTTCGTCAGAATTTATTCTTGATTTTATCCGTATAATGCCCGGATTACCCAAAGCCCAAGTTCAAAGCCGCATCATTCTTACGCCCGAACATGCAAAACGATTGCTTTTGGCATTGCAGGAAAATATTGCAAAATTTGAATCCAAACAGGGACAAATAAAAATCGAACACAACGAGCCACCAATAATACCAATGAAATTCAGCGGGGGAAATGCTCAAGCATAAAAATAAATAGAATTGCCCAGTATAAGCAAGCAATCTTACATTTTAACCTTGTTCGTTTATAAAGCCTTTCTGAAAACATATCTTTTTCTTTCGATATGTTAGCGGTTGTCTAAATTTACTTACGGTATATTGTTTGTGTCTTTGTTGTCGTCATAAACAACTGTTTTTCACGTCAATGCAAATATTTTTTACATTTTAGTTTGTATCAATACTTTCAAGCAAATATACAAAATTATGCATTATTTTTTCAAATATTTTAGTTATTATTTTATTGATATTTAGCGAAGTATATAATATACAATCAACACTTATATGTCTTATTGCAAATAGAAAAATCCTCGATAATTATCAAGGATTTTTCTGTATATTAACTAAAATTACTCTTATTTTTTAACCTTATTGGGTTCATCCAGCCGCAATTCGGGATGATTTTTTGATGACTTTTTCAACAAAAACGAAACCAATATCGCAACGCAAGCCAAACCTATGAAAACTAATTCGGCATTTACCGCATTTGTAACTTTTTCGTTTACATCGTTTGCATTTGTTGTTTTCATTATGCTTCCGATAGCTATCGGAACAAGTAACATTCCCATATTCTGCACCCAATAGAGTAAAGAATATGCCGTTCCTAATTTGTTTTCTGGAATAATTTTAGGTACAGATTGCCACATTGCAGCAGGTACAAGAGAATAACCTATTCCGAGCAGTGCAAAACTTACAAATCCGAATATTGATGCACTTGGCGCAAATCCAACGATAAGATGTGCTGAAAGTACAATGAATGAGCCTATCATCATCCATGTTGTGGCTTTGCCTTTGTAATCGACAAGCGAGCCGAACAGCGGAGTAAAAATGATAGGCATGAATGGAAGCATTGTTGCCATGTATGAAGCAATATCGTCTTCAAGTCCGAAACGCGGAATAAGTATTGATGTTGCAAACCTTTTGAACGAAATTATGCAGCAATAGAAAAATACACATAATAGGGCTATAAGTACAAAATTTTTGTTTGTCAATATTTTTCCAATATCCGAAAATCTGAATTTGTCGTCATCTCGTTTTTTAGTATTATTTGCGGCGGCAGCTTCGGCATCCTGTTTATCCAATCGCTTGTCGAACGAAATAAATACAAACCATGTAACGATTGCGATAATCATTAAAAACAAGCCTATTTCAGCCATATTGTTAGATTCGGACAGCGGCACTTCGCCTTTCATGTATATAGCCATTGGAGCAATCAGCATTGCTGCCGCAGTACCCAAACGCGCCAAAGCCAGCTGCAATCCCATTGCCAAAGCCATTTCTCTTCCTTTGAACCATTTTGCTATTGACTTGGTTACGGCAACTCCTGCAATTTCGCTGCCCAATCCGAATATTGCGCATCCTGCAGTGGCAAGCGTAAGCGAAGGTTTTGCAAATCCGAGGCTACTGATGAAAGTTGCAATATCGCTGTCTTTAAAATCAGGCGATAAGGCATAAGTTACTATAATAGACCCTGCAACCATTAATATTACGAACAAAGTTCCCGTAAAGCGCACTCCCCATTTGTCGAGCAATATCCCGCATATAATAAGTCCACCCCATACGCACAGCAACGAATATGCGCCGCCATAAACTCCATAGTTTGCCGAATCCCAGCCAAGTTGAAGCATGGGATTTTCGAACATTTGGCTTACGGTTGAAAACATGTCATCGAAAAAATACGATGCAAACATCGGCAGCGACAGGCAAAGCAATACCAGCCATCGTGCGGTTTTAGAATCGCGTAAAATAGAATGTAATTTTTGTACCATTTTTATTTTATCTTTATTATTTGATTATTTCATGTTGGGCAATTCAAGTCCGTAACCTTTGCGTTTATCTATTATTTTAAGATAAAATCCTAAAATCAAAGCCGCAACGCCCAAACAAGCCAGCATCAAAAGCGGGTTAGTGTAATTGTACGAAGTGGCTGCAGTTTCAGGTGTAATCAATTTATCGTTTAGTTGCTGTACAACTTCAGGGTTTGATGCATCCAAAATTTTACCAATCAGCAGCGGAAACAGCCATAAGCCGATATTCTGTACCCAAAAAATCAATGCGTAAGCAGAACCGATAACTTTATTGTCAACCAATTTAGGAACGCTGGGCCACAATGATGCGGGAACAAGTGAAAACGATGCGCCAAGAACAAGAATTGTTACGTATGCCACCAACACGCCGCCAATAGCGCTTCCTTTAAACATAGGCAAAATGAATGCAAACGTCAAATGACATGCAATAAGTAAAATCGATCCAATCATCAACATTGATGCCGCTTTGCCTTTCTTGTCCACATATTTGCCGATAATTGGCGTGATTCCAACTGCCAAAAGAGGAAATACGGCAAATACAGTTTCGGCAGACTGACGCATGTAACCCATAAAGCAGAAAGCGATTAAGCATACAACAGATATTGTCAACAATGCAATTTTTAATGTTTTTTTGCTGAAATTACTTATAAAAGCAGCAGCGGCAACTATCAGCATTATAATATATTGAATTGTTGTGCATAAATTAGATGCCCAGAAAGAGTTTTCCGCCACTTTTGTAAAAGTTAAATTGCATTGCAGCATATTTACGGCATACTTCTGAAACGGGAAAATTGCAGAATAATACAGCACGCAAAGCAAAGCAACCAGCCAAAAACCTCTACTTGACAACAGTTTGCCAATATCGCTAATTTTAAACGGATCGTCTTTTTCTTCTGCTTCTCCTGTTTGTGCATCTAATTTTTTGTCCATAAAGAAATAGACGATGAACATTATCAAAGCAATTATAAGCAAAATTACGCCGAAAGCTACCGAGCGCGAAACATCAATATTGCCTCCCCATTTTGCCAATACAGGTGAAAATATCATACAAGTAGCAACGCCCAAACGTGCCAAAGCCATTTCCGAACCCATTGCCAAAGCCATTTCTCTACCTTTAAACCATTTCACAATTCCGCGCGAAACGGTAATTCCTGCCATTTCAACTCCGCAACCGAAAATCATAAAACCGACAGAGGCAAATTTTGCGGAAGCAGGCATTCCTTCATAAAATGGAGAAATACCCAACTCGTCAAAGCCCGGAATGTAGTTCAAATTGTTGGTAAACCAGTTTTCTAAACCAGAACCTGTAAACATATCGGTAACGGCATACCAGTTTATTGCAGCTCCTATAAGCATTACAATACCAGATAAAATAGCGGTGAACCGAACGCCCATCTTATCTAATATTATACCTGCAAAAATCAGGAAGAAAATAAAAACATTCAAAAATGTTTCGGATCCCTGCATTGTGCCAAAAGCAGTGGAATCCCACCCGCGCGTTGATTGCATCAAGTCTTTGATGGGCGACAGTATATCCATAAAGATATACGAACAAAACATGGCAAAAGCCAGTAACACTAAAGCTGTCCAGCGAATTGCCGGTACATCTCTCATTTGTTTGATAATTTTTTCCATAACTTTTTATTTAAAATTTAATTTATATTGATTTGGTTAGATATTAACGTATTATTGTTTCATCTCTATTTGGTCCTACCGAAATCACTTTCAACGAAAGTCCTGTTTCCTGTTCAATAAAATCGACATAATTTTTAAATGCCTGCGGAAGTTTTTTATACGATTTGCACTTTGATGTTTTTGTTTTCCATCCTTCAAAATCTTTGTAGATAATTTCGATATCGGTATGGTTCATATCGTATGGAATGGTTTTGTGAATTTTGCCGTTTATCCTATATGCAACGGCAATACGAATTTTATCAAAATCATCAAGTACATCGGCTTTCATCATTATCAGTTGCGTTACGCCGTTCACCATAATCGAATATTTGAGCGCGGGCAAATCAAGCCAGCCTGTACGGCGCGGACGTCCTGTTGTTGCTCCGAATTCCCGTCCTGCCTGCTGCAGTTTTTTTCCTGTTTCATCATTCAGTTCTGTCGGAAACGCTCCGCTTCCTACTCGCGTACAGTATGCTTTAAAAATTCCGAATACTTCGCCTATCTTGCTTGGCGCAATTCCAAGCCCTATACATGCGCCTGCACAAACGGTGCTGGATGACGTAACATAGGGATATGTACCGAAATCAATGTCAAGCAATGATCCCTGAGCGCCTTCGCATAAAATTCTTTTATGCGAATTTAGCATATCGTTTATTTCGTATTCGCTGTTTACAAGTTTAAGCGTTTTAAGGCGTTCTATTGCCTGCATCCATGGTGATTCATCTATTTCATATTCAAAATCGAACTGCTTCAATATGTTGATATGTTTATTTTTCAACGCGGCATAGCGTTCATCGAATTTATCAGACAGCAAGTCGCCTATGCGCAAGCCGTTGCGTCCGGTTTTGTCCATATAGGCAGGACCTATGCCTTTGAGCGTAGAGCCGATTTTTGTTTTTCCTTTGGATGCTTCAGACGCCGCATCTATGATTTTGTGCGTAGGCAATATCAAATGTGCGCGTTTGGATACGAGCAACTGTGATTTTATATCAACGCCCATAGCCTCTATAGTATCTATTTCATCCATTAATATGACAGGATCAACAACAACGCCGTTGCCTATTAAATTAAGAGTATTGTCGCGAAATATTCCCGAAGGAACAGTATGCAACACAATTTTTTTATCATTAAATTCAAGTGAATGACCTGCATTGGGTCCTCCTTGAAAACGGGCAACCATACAATAATCGGGCGTAAGAAAATCTACAATCTTACCCTTACCTTCGTCGCCCCATTGAAGTCCTAAAACTACATCTGCTTTCATATCTTACATAAATTTGAGATTATAAATGTAGATATTTTTTTATTTGCGAAAATAATTTATACATATTTTTTTTCAACAAAATTTATCAATAAAATTTTGACATAATATATTATACTGATATAAAACAGATTAAAATAGATGACAAAAATAAATATAATTGCTGAAACTGTATTTTATTTAACGAAAATCATCTGCAAATCCATGTTATTTTAATATTTTTGCAGTATAATGTACCCCAAAATTCGGACAGCAAGTTATGACAAAAAAAGGATATATTTGAGAGATGAAAAGCAGGAGAAAATGCACAAGCGTCTTTAATGCAAAAGTGTTTGTGAAATTATCAAAGATTTTATCTGTTATTCTCTTGATATTGGGTTTGCAATAATAAATTTTGCTTTTGAAGAGTTTTATATTTAATTCGCTTAATTTTTTCCATACATTTGGCAACTGTTGCTGAATCCGTGCCGTTGCCACGTACCGCCTGTGCCGAAGTATGCAATTCATTGACTCCTGTTGCACGCGCAATTTTCACAATATTATCGGGATTGATGCCGCTGCCGGGCATAATAATAATGCGGTTTGCCGACTGCCCAACTATTTGCTGCAGCATGGGAATACCTGTTTCGGCATCAGGTTGCTGCCCCGAAGTCAGCAGACGCGCAAAGCCCAACTTAATAATATCTTCCAATGCCTGTTCGGGATGCCTGCACTTGTCGAATGCACGATGAAATGTTACAGGCAAAGGCTGCGCTTCGTTCATTAATCTGTTGCAGACGGTAAGGTCTATATCGCCGGCGGCAGTAAGACAGCCGAATACAAGCCCGCTTACACCGCAATGTTTTGCCATTCTAATACTTTTAAGCATTATTTGTATTTCGCGTTCATTATAAACAAAGTTGCCTCCACGCGGGCGAATCATTACGTGTATGGGAATGTTTGTATGTTTGCGGACGCCTGTTACAGTTTCGTAACTTGGCGTTATTCCGCCTGTGCGCATATCCTCGCAAAGTTCTACACGGTTAGCTCCGCCACATTGAGCTTCGATGCAATCTATGATGGAATATGCGCAAATTTCTAATACAAGCGACATGATTTTGACTGTATATGATTGATATGCTTAATCAATATTCAATAAACCACTCTTGCTACCATTATTCCTGTGTTGCCTGTGTTTTTTGCGAGATAATCGTGCAAAGGTTCATCGCTTATCATAACTTTTTTGCCCGACATTGAAGCGTGCATGAAATATATACGTCCGCTGTTTTCAACAGCCAAGCCTACATGTGCAATATCAAGTCCTTCGGCTGCGCTTGTGATTGCAATCAAATCGCCGGGATGTATATTTTTTTCTATTTCCGCAACTTTTGCTTTTGGTATGTAATAATGCTTGTGTTTATTAAGATTTTCTTCCGACAGTTTTATTTGTTCAAAAGTCTGTTCATCTGCGAGGCGCGGATATTTTTGGCGATTTTGCGTCATATAGTTTATTGTTTTTATGTACGGTTCTCCGCCAATTTCTTCTGTAATGTTTTTCACAAAGCCTCGCGCTTCGTTTGTCGCAATCCAGTCGGAAAAATAATGAATTCGCGAAGCATAGCCATCAACGTTGCCATTGCGATAGCGAAAGTTCTTCAATCGCTGCACGTATGCATCAAAATCGGTTTCGGATGTTTTGGCAAGCGTTGCAAGCGTTACTGCGGTTTCGAGAAAAGTGGTACAGTCAAGTTCGAGAAAACTGACTGTCAAAACTTCTTTTTCACATTCGAGCGTGTGGGCAACGTGTGGCAAACCTAAAAAGTATTTCCCAATTTGCGGTATAAGTTTTGAATATTCATTGGCAGGGCTTTTTTCGGATAATGTTTTTTTTATTACCGACTTGAATATGAATTTGTCTTTTTCCGAATATCTGACATCGCCGTTTTGGGCTTGCCCTATTTTGCAGATACATATTGCAAATATGATTATAAGCAGTTTGTTCATAATATTGTTGTTTGTTTGTTTTTTATTTTTCTCGCTGCAAGTTCAATGCTGCGTATTCTGTCTTTGTATGTATTGTAGGCATTCTGTTTTACAATATCCACGGCGGCATCCGAGTTGCCATCCCAGCGGCGGCAAAGATAAAGTGGTTCATAAATTCGTCCTATCTGATAATTTCGTGAAATTGCCAGCCCTGCTGCATAATCTTCGCCATAGCTTACATTAGGCACTTTTATTCTGCGCAGTACAGGCGTGTAAAATGCTCTGGGTGCGCCAAGTCCGTTTATGCGCAGTGCGTTGTTGCGACCGTTGTCGGGAGTCCATTCTCTGTGGTCGATTATTCCCGGCGGGATTGTTTCCAAATCTATGTTCACTATTTTGTAAGAGCCTACAACCATTGCGCATTGCTGTTCGTAAAAAGCATCTACTGTTTTTTGCAAAGTATTTTCGTCTATGTACAAATCGTCGCTGTCGAGTTGTACGGCAAAACGTCCGCAACGGGTATCCATCACGGCGGCAGTCCAGCATCCGCCAATGCACAAATCGTGGCGTTCGGGAATGATATGAACTATTAAATCGCTTTTGACGGCATATTTCTCAATTATTTCGCCTGTTCCGTCCGTAGAGTGATTGTTTACAATTATTAAATTGAATTTGAATCGCGTTTTTTGCATCAATACTGATTTTATTGCATCTTCAATTGTTCGCACCCTGTTCCTTACGGGAATTACAACGCTTGCTTCCAATTCAAAATTATCTTTGTCAAATTCTATTTTATCAAATTCGGGATTCAAATATCCGCCTGTTTCTTTGAGATGTTGAGTACAGGCTTTTTCCATTTCTATCTGAACTTCTCGATTTTTTGGGTCAACATAATCAAACTGTTTTTCACCCGATTTTCGCGTATCAAGTTCTGTTTCGGTATAAAGAAATTCGGGAATCCTGAACAGTTGACAGGTTTGCGAAACTTTCAGACGCAAATCATAAAAACCTGCAAAGTTAAATTCGTGTGAAAATTTTGCAATTCCGTTTTTCAGCGCTTCGGTTGTGTAAAACAGCACAGAACCGAAATTAAAATCATCGCGCAAACTTCCTTCCTGATAATCAATAACAGGATGAGGATGAAGCTCTCCGTTTTTCTTTTCGTAATAGTCGGAATAAACTAAGCCTGCGCGGGTATCTTCGGCAATATTTACAAAGCGCTCCAGCGAATATGCCCCCAATTGAAGCGGCGATGTTTTAGTATAAATCAAACTGTATTTGCTGCGGGCATTATTGCCAATGAATTTTATCGCGCCTGTTGAATAAAAATTTTTACATTCAATCCATTCGCAATTTTCGGGAATGATACATGGCTTTTCGGCGGACAGTAAAAATATTTTTTCTACCAAGCCTGTATCCAACAACTGATTCACTGTTGTCGTAAAATCTTCGTTTCCCTCTACGGGAATAAAACATGAAATAATCTTTTCCATTACAGAATTTGTTTTTTTAATTTATAAAAATTGATTTAATAAAGTCCAAAAGTAGTTATTTTTTCTTTACTTACCGATAAAAAAGCAATTATAATTTGCCATTGCTGACCGTTAAAGCCAAAATATCGCTGTAAATTGGCAAAATATCTCTGCAGTTTTTTTAGTTGACAGTTAACAGTTGAGAATGATAAAACTCTGGATTGGCTTACGCCGAATTTCGGTTGCTTCGCTACGCTCGCAAAGAACGATGACGTTCATTATTATCACTGTTAACGGTTAACTGTTTAGTTCCTCGACCAATGACATAGTCATAAACTCTCTCGCAACTTGCAAATGAAAAATGACATGGTCAGAAACTCTCTCGCAAATTGCAAATGAAAAATGACATAGTGTAGAAAATATCCTAAGTGATGAAAAATAAATAAGGTATAACAAATAAACCTGCAAAAATCAGTAGATAGTGATAAAAATATAAATTCTGGATTGCTTCGTCGCTACGCTCCTCGCAATGACGAATCAACCACGCAGCGCGTCATTGCGAGCGTAGCGAAGCAACCGAAGCTCGGCGTGAGCCAATCCAGAAAAGTGAAAGAAATAAGGTTTTATCATCGCTTGTTAAACACTATGTGTTGTTATATTCTATTTATTTTTCATCACTAAAACATAAAAATTGAAAAAAACGCTAAGCAATGAAAATATTTACTGTTTTGCACATTATTAATTATAAAATATTTTAAATAAGAAAAAATTAAATGCACTTTTATTTAGAGTTCTGCCGAATGCGGCGCATTTTAACTTCTGCGCACAGACAGGCAACGTATTATCCACATCAGGCGAGGCAGTGCTTACTGCGCTGGGATACCCAGACGAGACTTCCTGTACTGCTTTTTCCTTAAAGCAAATACTGTACCGAGTATAACTTTTCCTGTTGACTGGTTTGTTGTGTGTCA
>JAISNL010000098.1 GCA_031276235.1 Prevotellaceae bacterium
CATCGTCATCATAAAGACGAAAAGGATACTTGTGGGCATCGGTTTTCAGTTTTAAATCCCTTGCAATCATTGCTTTTTCTTCGGGAAATGTTGAGCGAGTTAAAATATAGGGTTTCATAATTACATCTTTTGCTTAATTATTTTAGAAAAAACCTCTCTGAATTTTATCGTATAATCGACAAGCCAGTTTATCGCTTCTTCTATTTTCCATTCATTATCGAAATCTGTTTTGTATGAAAGAACAATAACTTTGTCTCTTGGCGCATTATTGGGATTCCATAATAAGGGTTGCCCAATTTGTTCCTCAATTTCTTTTTTCCTGTTTTCCAAAAAAGGATACATCGTCTCGGATATTTTATTGCCAATATACACTCGCACACTAACGGTATCTGTATTTGTATTACAAGTATTTGATAAGTGAATATGCGACTTGCCTAATGTGACATCAAACCAATATTGAGGCTTTGGTGATTGAACAGAGGGTATTTTACCTGCCAATTTATTTGCAAACTGTTTCCAAAATTCAAATTGGACTTTTCTTTTTTCCGAAAGTTCTTCATCTACTTTTATCTTTGCCGCTTGTCGAACAGCCAAGTTAGGCTTGCTGATTACATTAAAACGTAATGCCGGTTTACCATCTTCAATCTGCCAAAGTTCGAGTTGGACTCCATAAAAAGAAATTTCGTCAGTAGTATGGTCATTAAGCCAGTCAAGCGCTTTTTGGTGTTCTTCCGTAAAATCTGTTGCAATCCAAATTATAGTTGAAGCGTCTAAAACCGCAGCATAAGTTATTGATTTACCTATATGGTCATGATTGGTTTTTTCAAGTTGATTTTCAATTACTACATATTTATTCGTTCCAATATCTTTTGCTAAAATATCAGCAGAATAAGGACCAACGGCAACTTCTGTGTTCTCTATTTCCAATTCAAGTCCAAGAGCTGTATTCAGTTCGTCTATGTGTTGTGCGAGCCAAGGAGTAAAATCTAATGCTTCGTGTTTCCACATCTCTCGGGGAGATATTTGCTTGAGTTTTCCTAATTCCATAATTCCCATTTTTCCATTTCGATATGCGCCAAAGGCGTATATCCTACCCGAATAAACCCTTCGGACAAACCGCCTGCTCCGGCAAATAAATCTATAAAGTTTAAAGTATGCATCATATTCAATATACAAAATTTTGCAATGCAAAATTACGATTTATTTTTGATATATAACTATTGTTTACCTTTATTTCTTATAAGTAGATTCAGCATCTGAATGTAATTTATATAAATCGTAATTAAAAACTACATTGATTATCATATAAGTAATTTATGATCAGATAAATATTTGATAATATTGTGTAATTGTTTTTTAGAATTTATATATTACATTTATCTATCATTTTTTTACACAATTTGGCATATGTAGGAAATGTAGTGAAATTTCCTGTACCGTTGTGTCGGACAAATGTCATTTTTTATTCTTAAATTCTTTTTCATCGCTGTGAAGTTTAACGCTATACGCGAATCCTCTTCGCCAATTCTATTGTGAAAATGGACAAAATCACTAAAAATTTTAATGTCATTCAACATCGAGCGGAACAGTTCGCGCTGTTTTGTGTCCAGTAATTTTCCCTGCATTTTCTATGTATTTTTTGATTTATTTTTACCGTTTTTTTCGGCACAAAGATACCAAATCCTGCATTATTTTCCGAATATTTTTACCATTATTTATTATATATCAGTAATGTGTAGAGTTCATAAGGAGCGACTAAATATCATGTTTCATCGAAATGATGGCATTGGCTATGCCTTTGGGGTCGAAGCCGCATTCGGCTTGCAGTTCGGCAATGCTGCCGTGCAATACAAATCTGTCGGGAATGCCCATGAATTTGTGTTGAAGTTTATAATTGTGCTGCGCAAAAAATTCGCTTACTGCGCTGCCGAAACCTCCGACAACAGTTCCGTTTTCTACGGTTATTATATGTTTGAAATTTTTGCCTGCGAAATGCAGCAAATCTTCGTCTATTGGTTTCACAAAACGCATGTCGTAATGAGCTATTGAAATGCTTTTATCATTAAGTATATCTATTGCCTGCGTTACATTATTACCTGCATGACCTATCGACAGGATAACAATATCAGAGCCTGTACGTATTGTGCGGGCTTTGCCTACGGGAATCTCGCTAAATGGAAGCTGCCAGTCTGCAATTACGCCGCCGCCTTTGGGATAGCGAATTGCAAAGCAGCCTTTATTGGGCAACTGCGCCGTAAACATCATGTTGCGCAATTCTACTTCGTTCATCGGAGCGGCAATAATCATGCCCGGAATACAGCGCAAATACGCCAAATCGTAAGCTCCGTGATGGGTTGAGCCATCTTCTCCAACCAAGCCGCCTCTGTCGAGGCAAAATACAACATTCAGATTTTGAATTGCCACATCGTGAATAATATTATCGTAAGCGCGTTGCATGAAACTTGAATATATGTTACAAAACGGCAGCAAGCCCATAGTTGCAAGACCTGCTGAAAATGTAACCGCATGACCTTCGGCAATTCCCACGTCAAAACAGCGTTCGGGCATTGCTTCCATCATAAGGTTCAGCGAACAGCCGGTAGGCATTGCCGGAGTGATGCCTATAATTTTGGGATTGGAACGTGCAAGTTCCACAATCGTTTTGCCGAAAACATCCTGATAGCGTAACGGCTGCGGTGTATCCGATTTTATAATTATTCGTTCGCCCGTATCCTTATTGAATTTGCCGGGTGCATGCCAGTCTATTTGATTTTCTTCGGCAGGTTTAAAGCCCCTGCCTTTTTGCGTAACGATGTGCAAAAGTTTAGGTCCGTTTACGTTTTTTAATTTTTCCAGAATTTTAATAAGACGGGGCAAATCATGACCGTCGAATGTGCCGAAATAGCTGAAGCCAAGCGCTTCAAACATGTTGTGATGATGAAATATCATCAACTTCACGGAATGGAAAAATTTCTGTATGGCTTTGCGCACGCAATTTTGTCCGAGCAAATGCCAGATGTTGTTCTTCAATTTGTTGTACGAACGAGATGTGGATATTTTCAGCAGATAACGACCCATTGCGCCAACGCTTTTGTCAATGGCAATATTATTATCGTTGAGAACGACCAGCATGTTCGGTTTCAGATAGCCTGCATTATTCAATCCTTCAAAAGCAAGCCCGCCAGTCATTGAGCCATCGCCTATTACGGCAATAACGTTTCTGTTTTCTCCGTTCATTTTGGCGGCAATCGCCATTCCAAACGCCGCCGAAATTGATACCGAAGCATGACCTCCGCCAAAGGCATCGTATTCGCTTTCGCTCATTTTGGGAAATCCGCTGATGCCGCCGTATTTGCGGTTGGTTGCAAACTTGTCGCGGCGTCCCGTAATTATTTTATGAGCATACGACTGATGCCCAACATCCCAAACAAGTTTGTCGTAGGGGGTATCAAAAACATAATGCAGGGCAACGGTCAGTTCCACTGCGCCAAGACTTGAACCTACGTGTCCCGGATTTTGCGAACATTTATCTATTAAAAATTCTCTGATTTCGGCGCATAGCGTAACCAGTTCATCAATTTTCATTGATTTCAAATCGGACGGAGAATTTATACTGGATAAATAATTTGACATATAAAGCAACAATACTGAATTTAACAAGGCAAGTTAAATTCATATCAAAATACGTATTATTAGATCATTTCACGCGTTCGGCGTATGTTCGCGTGCGGGTATCTACTTTGATTTTTTCATCCTGATTGATAAATAAAGGTACCATGATTTCTGCGCCTGTTTCAACAGTTGCAGCCTTTAATGCGGATGTTGAAGCGGTATCGCCCTTTACGGCAGGCTCGGTATATGTTATCGTTAATTCTACAAAAGGAGGAAGTTCACAGGTCAGTACGCGTTCCTCGTCTGCCAGAAACATCATTTCAACATATTGACCTTCTTTCATCAAATCCTGATTATCTACCATATCGCCGTCAAGGTCAATTTGCTCAAAAGTTTCATTATGCATAAAATGATAGCCTGATTCATCTTTGTACAAAAATTGATAGGGGCGGCGTTCTACGCTTATAATATCTATTTTTTCGCCTGCGCTGAAGGTATTTTCAAGCGTACGCCCGTTTTCGAGGTTACGCATTTTCACTTTTACAAAAGCGGGTCCCTTGCCCGGTTTCACATGTTGAAAATAAGTTATACAACAAGGTTTGCCGTTGTATGATATACACAATCCGTTTTTAAAATCTGCTGTTGTTGCCATTTTTATATTTTTTATTTTTGACTGCAAAGTTACAAAATAATCAGCAATCAACAATAGCAATTATTGGTTGAATTTATTTGTGCCGTCATCCAGCGTATGGCTCTGCCTGTTATTCTATTGATTACTGTTTGTTTGCAGTCGTTTTATAATTTTACATCTAAATCCATTTTATTAAGTTGAAATCCTGTCGATGAGGCAATAGTGGATTTTTAGGGAATACTCTGTATCCCGACATGTAGATTCCCGGCATGTCCATTTCTATTTTTGTTTTGTATGTAACTACATTGCCTTCGGAATTTGTGATTTTAAATTCCTGTGTTCGGCAAACGGTAATTTTATTGTTTTCAGTTTTGGCAAAAACAATTTCAATGCCAACATCTTCCGGTCTCAGTAATCCTATATTGAGAATTATTTCCAAGTCATATTTTTTGCCGAGTACTATAGTTTCTTTTGCCGTATCGAGTCTGTCTGCCGATATGATTTTAATATTATCCCATTCGCGTCTTACGTTTCGTTTCCATTCTGCAATGTATTTGGCTTTTTCATAGTCGTTTTTTATCAGTGAAGCGTGGCGTTTAGCCAGTTTGCCGTAAAAACATTCTTCATAGTCGATAAGCATTCGGTTTGTTGTAAAATTTGATGCAACATGCGCTATTGAATTTTTGATATATTTTATCCATTCGGCAGGGATATTTTTTTTATTGCGGCGATAGTACAGAGGCGCTATTTCGTTTTCGATGGTATTATAAATAATTTCAGAATCAAGCTGATCCTGAAAATCCTGATTTTCGTATGTGCGTTGCATTGGCAGTTGCCAGCCTGCATCATCTCTGTATCCTTCAACCCACCAGCCATCAAGGACACTGAAATGCATCACGCCGTTGAGTACTGCTTTTTCGCCGCTTGTGCCGGATGCTTCCAGCGGACGAGTAGGAGTGTTCATCCATATATCTACGCCCTGTACCATGCGGCGGGCGAGTTCCATATCGTAATTGTCAAGGAAAATTATTTTACCCATAAATTGCGGAAGCTTGGAATATTCAACAATCATGCGTATCAAATCCTGTCCTGCCTTGTCGGCTGGATGTGCTTTGCCTGCAAACAGAAATTGAACGGGATGTGTGTCGTGGTTTACTATTTGATTCAGACGGTCGATATTTTTAAACAGCAAATGAGCGCGTTTATAAGTAGCAAAACGTCTTGCAAAGCCTATTGTAAGTTTGGCTGAATCCAGTGTCTGTGATATTTTTATTACCTGCTGAGGCGTAAAATGCACAATATTTTCTTTGCTCGACACCCGTGTTCTGATATGGTTGATAAGATTTACTTTTAATGCCTTTCGTATTTCCCATATCACTTCATCATCTACATTATATATTTTCTCAAAACATTTTTTGTCGTAATTGTGCGAGCGGAAATCTTCTCCAAACTCTTCGTTAAATACTTCTTTCCATTGGGGCGCTGCCCAGGTTGGAAGGTGAACGCCGTTTGTTACCGAACTTATATGCAATTCTTCGGGCATATAACCCGACCATATACTGTGCATGATTTCGCGACTTACTTTGCCGTGCAAACTGCTTACGCCGTTTATTTCCTGCGACAGGTTGGCGGCAAGTACGCTCATCGAAAACTTTTCGTTTTGATTTTCCGGATTGTTTCTTCCGAGTCCTGTAAGATATTTCCATGATATTTTGAATCTGTCAGGATAGTGAGATATATATTTTCTCAACAGATTTTCTTCAAAGGCATCATGACCGGCGGGAACGGGAGTATGCGTTGTGAATAGCGATGATGAGCGTATTATTTCCAGCGCTTCGTCAAAGGTAAGTTTTTCTGTTTCTATAAGCTGGCGAATACGTTCAAGCCCTATAAATGCCGCATGTCCTTCGTTGCAATGATAAACATCGGCATGAATATTCAGTTTATTGAGCAGCCTTATACCGCCTACGCCGAGAATCAGTTCCTGTTTCAGGCGGTTTTCCATGTCGCCGCCGTACAGTTGATGAGTAATTGAACGGTCTTCGGGCAGATTGTCGTCAAAATCGGTATCAAGCAAATACAGATCTGTTCGTCCTACTTCCACTTTCCATGTGCGGGCATAAACCGTTCGTCCGGGAAAAGCAACGCTTATGGTAAGCCAGCGTCCATCGCTGTCGCGTACGGGAGTAACGGGTATTTTGGTAAAGTCCTGAGCCTCGTACTCGGCTACCTGCTCGCCAGATGCCGATATTTTTTGCGTGAAATATCCGTAACGGTAAAGGAATCCTACTGCGGTGATTGGCACTCCCTTGTCGCTGGCTTCTTTCAAATAGTCGCCTGCAAGTATGCCAAGCCCGCCCGAATATATTTTTAATGATGCCTGCAAGCCGTATTCCATACAGAAATATGCAATATCCGGCTTTGACATTGATTTCTTTTTTGCCATATATTCTTTAAAGCGTTTATGTACGGCATTAAGTTTGTGAACAAAGTCTTCATCGTTTTCCAGTTCCTGATAGCGTTTTGATGATATTGTATTTATCAGCGCTATTGGATTTCTGCCGGTTTTGGTGAAGGTTACCTTGTCGATATACTTAAACAGTTCTATAGACTCCTGATCCCAGCACCACCACAGGTTTTTTGAGATTTCGGACAGGGCGGCAAGCGTGTGCGGAATTTGAGGCTGAACTATAACGTCAGTCCATACCGGTTGTTCTATAACTGTATGCTGCACCTGCAATGCTGCGTCTTCGCCGTAGGGCGCAGCGATAATATTTTCCTTGCGCAATGCTGCTTTTGACAGAGCGATGTCGTATGCTTGCAGGTAATATGTTATAAAATTGCCCCAAAGGGCTATTGACGAAAGTTCATCTGCATTATGTTTCAGCTTTTCTATGTCTTTTTTACTGAGTTTGGAAAACGATATTATCTTCTTTTCTATAAAGCCTGCTACTTCGCTGCTGTTGGTATCGTTGCGTTCTATAATTTCTATGGCAGGATGGTCTTTCTGGTATTCCATTATTATGCGGTTGCCTGTGCCTGTGATGGATGTTGTGATTGTTGGCACTTTGAACGACAGGCTTTCAAGTATGTTATAGCCCCAGGGCTGATAGTATGATGGAAATACAGTCAAATCAAGCGCCATCAGCAAATTGTAATACGGCAGGTTGAATATTCCATCGTTGCCGTTGAGGTAGGATGGTACGAATATTATTTTCACCATGTCTGCCTTTGTATTTGACAGTTCGGCTGTTTTTATTGCATGCAGTATTGCATCATAGTCTGGATCTATCAAATAATGTGTAGTATATTTGTTTGTAAGTTGAATATTGCAGTTATTGTTAGCGATATTCTGCATCAGTTCCTTGCTTTGACCGTGGTGAGCCGATGGCACAAAAAGGAAGGCTATTATCTGTTTGTCCAAATTCCTGTTTCTGTTAAGTTTGCCGAGCGCTTCTATAAAAACGTCTATTCCCTTGTTCCTGAACTCGTAGCGTCCGCTTAATCCCAGAAAAACAGCGCTGTCGGCAATCCTGTCATTCAATATGATTTCGGCTACCTGACGCAGTTTTTTCCTGCCCTCTTCATATTTTCTGTCAAATTCCCTGCCGGCAGGCACAAAGCTTTTTTCAAATCCGTTGGGAGTTATTACATCTACATCCTTGCCAAGGAAATATTTACTTTCGTTTGCAATAATACTGCTGATGGCAGTAAAGCAGTCGGCTTGAAGCGCCGCATTCTTTTCAAGCGAATGTTTTGCCACCACGTCAAGTTCCACCGCCTTCAGGTCGGCATTGTAACTGTTTGCCTTGCCGTAGAGAGGAAGCCCGTGAAATGCTATCGAACGCCCCAGCACTGTGGCATGGCTTGTGAATATGCAGGCTATTTGAGGCGTTTTCTGTTTCAGATATAAAAGCCCTGCGCCGGTCAGCCATTCATGAAAATGGGCTACAACCTTGTTGCGCGGCGACAGATAGAACTTTGAATAATGCTCTATCACCTTGCCCGCCGCATAGCCAAACAGGGCTGGTTCGATATAGTCCCACTGCCCGCTTATCGAATCAAGTTTATATTCTTCCCAAAGTTCCTTGAAAATTTGATCCTTCTGTTCAAACATATTTGTGAAGTCTATCAGAATCACAACAGGTTTGCCCTCTATGTTCCAGCGTCCCACGCGCACTCGCAAGCCATCCTGAGCCGCCTTAATCTTCCACAGTTTCAGCAATTGAGTATCTTCGATAAACGACATGTTATCGTCCTCGCGAATAATATCGGGACCAATCATGATATGCCCTTTAACCTCTTTGTCAAGTTGCAGAATCTTTGTTGATATGGCAGTATATATCCCGCCTATTTTGTTGCAGACTTCCCAACTGATTTCAAACAGATAATCTGTTTTCCGTTCCTTTTTATCTTTCATTTTACAGGTTATTTTATAAGAAAAATTAAGCGACAAAGGTAATAAAAAAATAATACTGTCTGTTTCAAGGCTGATTAAAACCTGCTTGGAATACATAACAGCTCTGTGTATCATTCCCTTATAAGGGAAAACATCTTTCTCCTGTGCGGGTGAACGTCTCTCACCTATGCGGGTGAACATCTCTCACCTATGCGGGTGAACATCTCTCACCTATGCGGGTGAACATCTCTCACCTATGCGGGTGAACATCTCTCACCTATGCGGGTGAACGTCTCTCACCTATGCGGGTGAACGTCTCTCACCTATGCGGGTGAATAAAACAAACACAGGCGTCAGAAATATCCAACGCCTGTGAAAAAAAAAAAGAAAGGTTATACAAACGATTAAAGTACCTGTAATACATCTCCGAAAATTGTTGTTTTCGGATCTTTCAAATCTTTGCCTACTGAATACTGTGTAACTATTTTCACATGATAGTTGCCAGATGGAAGCTGCGGTATCAGCGCAAGCACTGACGATGGCTTGTTGTAGATAAGGGTTACCGCCTTGGTTTCCGTGCCGTTTTCGTTCACAAAGTACAGCCCACATGCGGGGTTTTCGCCCGATATTTTGATGTTCACTCCGTCTATTTCCACCGCTCCGCCGGCAGTTAGTACTTCGTCAATTTTGCCGCTCACGCTGTCCTTCACTTCCAGTATTTGCGGCTGTGGAGACGACACGTTTACTTTGGTCAGTTTCACTTCCTGTTCAAGCGAGCGCAGCAGCGTTCCCTTGCTGATGTTCACGTGGAGGTGATGCCGATGCGGGTCAAACACGTCGGTAGAACCATCAAATATACCTGTAATTGAAAAACCTGTATTTAACAGCGGCAGGTTGAGCGTACCGCCGTTTTGAATTATGTACGCCGCAGTTTCCTCAATATTGTTGAGTACGGCGAGTGCATCTGTTTTGGTCATCAGCGTACCGCGCTGAAGCATCAAATCAATAAACTGTTCCCTGTTGTACGAAACTTTGGGATGAGTTTGCGCTGTGTAATCGTCTTTGCGATCGGTCAGCAGATTCTCGTGTAGTGAATAATCTAACATATTAATTTTTGTTTTATGCCCTGCATGGGCGGTTTGTAATTTTTGCTGGTGTGTACAATGTTTATTTATATTGATAATGTTTTTGTCGGCGCAAAGGTAATAAAAAAAATTTATTTACAAACAAAAAAAATCAATATTCAGGGCAAAAAATTTGCAGATGCGGGCAGGCAGCGGCATACAATGAATGACGTTTTGCGCAGTCAATCCAGAAGAGTTGACAGTTGAAAATGGTAATTATAATAATGAACGTCGTTGCAAGCAGCGAAGCTACGAAGCAACCGAAGCGCAGCGTAGCTCGGCGCAGCCAATTCAGAAAATCATAAAAAACAAATATAGAAGAACACAATAAGACTTCTGGATTGCTTCGCTGACGCTCGCAACGCGGTGCGTAGTACTTCGTTGTTGAGAAAGCATTAGCAGGGTATTTATCTTGCCGTTTTGGAAACATCGTGCAAGAAATGCCATTACCCGCAATATATCCATAAGAAATTAATTTGTTCTGTTAGTACGTTTGCGTTCGCTTTCGTCGAGAATTATTTTGCGCATTCTCATAAACTTTGGCGTTATTTCCACATATTCATCTTCCTGAATATATTCGAGAGCCTCTTCAAGGCTAAAGATGATGGGCGGTGGCAAAACGGCTTTGTCATCTGTGCCTGATGCGCGGATATTGGTAAGTTTTTTTGTTTTGCATATATTTATTGATAAATCGCCGCCGCGCGAATGTTCGCCTATCACCTGTCCCGCATAAATCTGTTCGCCGGGGTAGATAAAGAATTTGCCTCTGTCCTGCAGTTTATCCATTGCGTATGCGATAGCCATTCCTGTTTCGAGGGCAATAAGCGAGCCGTTAGTACGTTTTTCGATTTCGCCTTTGTATGGTTCAAATCCTTTGAATCGGTGAGCAACAATGGCTTCGCCCTGCGTAGCCGTAAGCAGATTGCTGCGCAAGCCGATAAGCCCGCGTGCGGGGATGTCAAAGTCGAGATGTACACGGCTGTCGCGATGTTCTATATGCAGAAGCGCGGCTTTGCGGCGCGTAGCCATTTCTATTGCCCGTCCTGAAAATTCTTCGGGCAGGTCTATAGTGAGGTGTTCTATTGGTTCGCAGCGCTGTCCGTTTATGTTTTTATCTACAACTTTCGGCTGCCCTATTTGCAGTTCATAACCTTCGCGGCGCATGGTTTCTATCAGTATGCTGATGTGCAGCACACCGCGTCCGTACACCACAAACGAGTCGGATGTAGCGCCGGGCTTTACGCGCAGTGCAAGGTTTTTTTCCAGTTCCCGGTCTAACCGTTCTTTGAGGTGTCGGGATGTTACAAATTTTCCATCTTTTCCGAAAAACGGAGAGTCGTTTATTGTGAATGTCATGCTCATTGTAGGTTCATCCACTGAAATAGGCGGCAGGGCTTCGGGGTTTTCAAAGTCGGCAACGGTGTCGCCTATTTCAAATCCATCTATTCCAACCACAGCGCAAATGTCGCCGCACAGAATTTCATCTACCTTTGTTTTTGTGAGTCCTTCAAACACCATCAGTTCGCGTATTTTTGTCTTTTCTGGAGTTCCATCGTGTTTTACAAGCGAGATGTTATCGCCCGCGTGCAGCGTTCCGCGGGTAAGTTTACCTATTGCTATTCTTCCTACATAAGGCGAATATTCAAGCGAAGTGATTAGCATTTGAGGCGTTCCTTCAACAGTTTCGGGTGCAGGAATTTCTTCGAGAATAGTGTCCAGCAAAGCCGTAATATCTTTGGCGGGCTGCCGCCAGTCGTACGACATCCAGCCCTGTTTTGCGCTTCCGTAAACCGTTTTGAAATTGAGTTGATGTTCGCTTGCATGAAGATTAAACATCAAATCGAACACCTGTTCGTTTACATCGTCAGGGTGGCAGTTGGGCTTGTCCACTTTGTTGATAACCACTACAGGTTTCAATCCCAGCGCCAGCGCTTTTTGCATCACAAAGCGGGTTTGCGGCATTGTGCCTTCAAAAGCGTCCACCAGAAGCAGCACACCGTCAGCCATATTAAGCACGCGTTCCACTTCTCCTCCAAAATCTACGTGTCCCGGAGTGTCAATGATATTAATTTTATAGCCTTTATACTGTACCGAAACGTTTTTTGAAAGGATAGTTATTCCGCGTTCTCGTTCCAAATCGTTGCTGTCGAGAATCAATTCACCTGCTTTTTCGTTGTCTCGGAATATTTTCCCCTGTAAAATCATTTTATCAACCAGTGTTGTTTTTCCATGGTCAACGTGTGCAATTATTGCAATATTACGTATTTTTTGCATGTTTTGTTGTATGTATATAAAAAATTACCTGCATCTGCCGGTAATTTTTTTCTTAATATTTATTTAATCTTTCAATTTATATAATCAATAAGATGCTTTACCTTATCGTTACTGATTTCAATATAAATATCGCCATCCGAATAAGGTGCTATTTCGGAAGGCGCATAGTAAAATACTGTTGCATTTTCCGTGAAGTAGAATACATCCGGCAAATGGAAATTTTCATTGTCAAACCAGTAATTTTTCAATTCTCCGTTTTGCTCTATGAAAGTCTGCTTCGCAATAGCCGTAAGTTCATCAATATTTGTTGACAGATTTTCAGCGGTAATCGGAGCGCCATTTTTTTGATAGTTAAAGGCTATAACTCCATGATTTCCGTGTGCGCCTCCCGAATATTGATAAAACGAATAAACCACAGAAACAATCTTGTCGTTTTGATATACCGAATCAACACTAACAATCAGTTCTGCATTTTTGCATGTTTGACAACCGGCAAGCGTTGCATCTTCGTTAATATCTTTTATGAATTTCTTAATTTCCGAAGCAACAGCCTCTTTCAGATTGTCTTTTGTCAGTGATTCAGTGTCATTGTAAAAGAACCCGTTCAGCCATGCAAAAAAGTCTTTATTGATATTGTTTGCAATGGATGATTTGCTATCCGTACTTTTGGCATCAACATATTTTATTGAAATAAAATTGTATATAGCCGTATCGTTTGAATGATTTCGACTGCTGTCAGCAACAGATACAGTCGTAAATTCAACATTGTTTGTTTTGCAGGCAAAGACAGATGTCATAATAATCGCCGCAACAACAAACGGTTTTAGAATATTTAATTTTCTCATTTTATTTTATTTTATTTTTAATAATTACTGCAAAAGTACAAATTAATTTACAACTTAATTTAAAAGTAAATAAATTCAATGTTATAAATTGTTATTTTGATTTGAAACAGATGTGGCAAATATTACTCTATTTGCAAATATTCAAACTGATTTTCAATATAATATACTAACAATAAATATTATTAACCGTTGGTATTCCATTTTGCGATTAGTCATTTTGTTTGGGTTTATTTTTACGGTAGCGTCACACATTATATTACGCAGCAATGACGAATCAGTCTGCCACAGCATATTGTTGTGTTTGAAAAACATATTTTTCACAGAACGTTTTTCTACGTGCAACATGCAAAGGTATCTTCATCTTTATTTCATATTTGTAACCTTCTCAAAGTATATTTACAGGTTATCTTCATTCAGTTTACTGTTAAATGCGAGGTCAAAAAAATAAATTTATTATTTTTAATATATTGATTAATAGAAAATAAAATTATTTTATATAAAATATTCCATTGGAAATTTTTTTATTAAGAAAATTATTATTACCTTTGCGAAAAAATTTCTAACGGAAAATATATATTAAATTAAAACAGAATAATATGCATAAATTAAAAAAAATATTGAAAAACAATCTGCTGATATTGGCAGGTGGCGTTATTGGAGCAGTAGCAGGTTATTTTTATTGGCTCAACATCGGTTGTTCTACAGGTTCGTGTCCACTTACTTCAACACCGGGCATGAGTATTATTTGGGGAGCAATAACAGGCGGTTTACTGTTCAATATTTTTCAAACAAAAGGAGAAAAACGATGAAAAATTTTTTGAAAAGTTGGGATATTACACGAATCATTCGGCTTGCAACAGGATTATTGATATTTATTTTCGGTATCGTATATAACAATTATATGTTGCTGCTTATGGCAGGGTGGTTTATTCTGCTTGGAATGTTAAATATTTCGTGCTGCGGATCAGGCGGTTGCTATTCACAAAAAACAGAAAACGGCAATAAAATTTCATATCAAATAAAAGAATATCGAAAATGAAAAACTTATATAAACTGTTTGCATTAAACCTGTTAATTCTGATTGCCTCATGCAAACATGCAAATAATAATTCGGAACAATTTTTTTTTAATATAAATAATAACAAAGGAGAAAAAATGAAAACAATGCATCTAACAAAAGCAGATTTTTTAGCAAAAATCGTTAATTATGAAACAAATCCTGATGAATGGAAATATTTAGGAGATAAACCATCCATTATTGATTTTTACGCATCATGGTGCGGTCCATGTAAAACAATGACGCCTGTTTTAGAAGAATTGGCGGCAGAATACGAAAACCGTATTTATATTTACAAAATAAATATAGAGCAGGAAATTGAATTGGCATCCATATTCAATATCAACAGCGTTCCTACATTTCTGTTTATTCCCATGAACGATGAGCCTCAAATTGCTAACGGAGCAATGAGCAAGGCTGATTTGACTCGAGCAATTCAAAATGTTTTATTAAAAAATTGAATATCATGTCACTTATCATAAATAGAAATCTTTGCCCTCAAAATCATCGCTGTCCTCTGATTAAAATATGTCCAATGAACGCTATTGTGCAAATAAACAATAAATTGCCACAAATAATCAGCGAAAAATGTATAGAATGTGGCAAATGTATTAAATTTTGCGGTATGAATGCAGTCAGCAAACAAAATTGATAAAATATGGAAAATTTATGTAAAATACGCGACATCTATCGCTCAATTATCGAATTTGAAAATCATTTTCAATCTCAATATAATTTGGGATTAAATGAAGGAATGTTGTTGTGCGCAGTCAATAAATCACAACGATGTTCATCAAGCGAAATAGCATCGATGCTTGGGCTAACATGTTCCAATACTTCAAAAGTAATTGCATCTGCAGAAAAGAAAGGTTTGTTGAAGCGCATACTCGGAGACAGCGATAAGCGACAAATGTACTTTACCCTTACAAAAAAAGGAAATGAATTGCTTGAATCAATGCAAAATTGCAAATTTCGTATTCCCGAATTATTGAAAGTAATTTTGGAAACTGCCGAATTTACATATACATAACAATAAAAAAATGCAGGACACAATCGTACTGTAAATAATTTTTAAAAAACAATAAATCATTGAATACAAGTTTTTTGTTTTATTATTTTTATTGATTTTAATGAAATAAAATGTTGTATGAAAAATTTTTTGATAAAATAATCATTGGTAATTAGAAAAAAAAAACTACCTTTGCAGCCCCTAAAATGGGAATAAAAAATAATAGGTATTAACTGAAATAGAATGGACACACTAAGTTACAAAACAGTTTCGGCAAACAAAACGACAGTACTCAAAGAATGGGTTTTGATTGACGCGACAGATGTGGTTTTAGGTCGGCTTGCGTCTCGTACAGCGCTTATACTTCGAGGCAAGACAAAACCTAATTATACCCCTCACGTGGATTGCGGCGATAATGTTGTAATTATCAATGCAGAAAAAGTGAGACTTACAGGTAAAAAATTGACGGACAAAGTTTATGTTCGTCATACAGGCTATCCCGGCGGGCAAAGGTTTGCAACCCCAAGCGAATTGCTGAAACGCAAACCTCTCGCAGTAATAGAAGAAGCAATCAGGGGAATGCTTCCGAAAAACAGACTTGGCGCACAACTGTTTCGTAATTTGCATGTATATGCAGGCAACGAGCATAAACAGGAAGCGCAAAAGCCAAAGCAAATTAATATAAACGAACTTTTATAATCAAGAATGGAAGTAATTAACGCACTTGGAAGAAGAAAGGCTGCCATAGCACGTATTTACATTAGCGCAGGCAAAGGAAACATTAATATCAACGGTCGCGAACTGACGCAATATTTCCCATCCGATTTGTTGCAGTACGTAGTAACTCAACCGCTTGTGTTAACAGAAAATGTTGATAAATACGATATTAAAGTTAACCTTACAGGCGGAGGCACAAAAGGTCAGGCAGAAGCATTATGTTTGGCTGTTGCACGCGGACTTTGCAAAATAGATGCGGAAGCCAATCGCCGCGTGTTGAAAGAACACGGCTTGCTGACTCGCGACTCGCGCATTGTAGAACGTAAAAAACCGGGACGCCCCGGAGCACGCAAAAGATTCCAGTTTAGCAAACGTTAGAATCAAATTGAGTTTTTTGAATATTAAAATTAAAATCAATATCAAAACACAAAACTATGGTAATGTACAACAGCGGTTTAATTGATAATGAAATGAGAAGGCAACACCAAGCCTTTCCGAATAAAACAATGCTGCTGTTGCGAAAAATCGTTTCGACCGGAGAAATTCGCTACGAAAACGATTGACGAAATGAGTAAACAAAATGTTTAATAAAAGGTTTCAAACCAAAAAAATTAATTAAAAAAAAATGTCAAGAACAAATTTTCAAGAATTACTTGATGCAGGTTGCCACTTCGGACACTTAAAAAGAAAATGGAATCCCAAAATGGCGCCATACATATTTATGGAGAAAAACGGTATCCATATTATAGATCTGCATAAAACAGTAGTAAAAATAGATGAAGCGGCTCACGTGCTTAAGCAGATAACCCGTTCGGGTCGCAAAATTTTGTTTGTTGCAACAAAAAAACAGGCAAAAGACATTGTATCTGAAAAGATACAGGCAATAGGAATGCCCTACGTTACCGAACGCTGGGCAGGAGGAATGTTGACCAACTTCCCGACAATTCGTAAAGCAATCAAAAAAATGAACGTTATTGACCGAATGAGTACGGATGGAACATTCGCAACATTATCAAAACGCGAAAGATTGCAAGTTACACGTCAGCGTGCAAAATTAGAAAAGAACTTAGGTTCAATAGCCGATATGGCAAGACTTCCTGCTGCCGTGTTTGTAGTGGATATACAAAAAGAAGCGAATGCTGTAAAAGAAGCAAACCGACTGAATATTCCTGTATTTGCAATGGTTGACACCTGTTGCGACCCTACATCTGTAGATTACGTAATTCCCGCAAACGATGATGCAGCAAAATCAATATCGCTTATAATAGATATTGTTTGCAAAGCAATAAGCGAAGGAACAGAAGAACGTAAGGCAGAACAAGAAAAAGAAGAAGTCAATACTGTTGTTAAAAAAGAATCAAAAAACAGCGATGTAAAAGACTTTTCAGGAAAGAAAATACGCGCTCGCAAAAACAGAAGAGATAATAATTAACAGATTAAAATTAGTAAAAATATGGAAATTAAAGCAGCAGATGTCGCCAAATTAAGACGAATGACCGGCGCAGGAATGATGGATTGCAAAAATGCGCTTGTCGAAGCAAATGGCGACTACGATAGAGCTCAGGAAATAATAAGAGAAAAAGGCAAACTTGTTGCCGCAAAACGCGCCGACAGAGAAACTACCGAAGGAAACGTGATAGCAAAAATAACAGCTGATAAACGCACAGGTATTATTGTAGGTATAGGTTGTGAAACCGATTTTGTTTCAAAAAATCAAGAATTTCAGAATATAGCAAATTCAATAGCAGAAGTTGCAATAAACAAGCTTCCTGCAGATGCTGAAGCATTGAAAATGTTGACCGCAGGCGATGAAACAGTTGAAGGTATTATTACGCAACAAACAGGAAAAACAGGCGAGAAACATCAACTTTGCTACTATTCGCAAATAAAAGGCGAATACGTTTCGGGATATATTCACATGACAGGTAAATTGGCTTCGGTAGTTGCGTTCAACAAAATTTTTGATGCTGAAGCGGCAAAAGACATAGCAATGCAAGTTGCCGCAATGAATCCGGTTTCGGTTTCGGAACACGATTGCCCTCAAGCAATAAAAGAACGAGAACTGAAAATAGGTCGAGAAAAAGCAATAATGGAAGGCAAACCCGAAAATATTGTAGAACTTATTGCAGAAGGCAACTTAAATAAATTCTACAAAGACTCAACATTATTGAATCAGTCATTCATTAAGGATGCAAAACAGTCGGTAGCCGATTATATTAAATCCGTAGATTCAGAAGTAAAGGTTCTTGGATTTATACGTTTTTCGTTAAGCGATTAATTTTTTCATTTTGATTAAATATTGTAGGAGAGGCTGTCTCAAAAGCGAGGCAGCTTCATTTTTATTTTCAGGCAGCATACGCCATGTTTATCCACTCCAAAATTTTGAGTTTTGTGGATTTTTCGTAACACGGACAAAAAAATAATGAAAAAGCACAGGAAAAACCTGATATTTTTTTGCAAACAGAGAATGATGTTTTGCCGCTTTTGCTACATCATACAATATATGGCATTATCCAAATTTCTTTGCCTGATTTATATCTGATTTTAAAAAATAGTGTTACATTTGCAGCCAACTGTTTTTTTGTTTAATCATAAAAAATATTCATTTGTAAATATAAAACAATAGAAATGACAATTCCCTTTTTAGAAAAAATAACACAATCGCTATCACAGAATAAAATTCATGAGTATTCGTATATTCCGCAACTCAATCATCCGCTTCCAAATATCAAACGGATAAAAGAATTAATGGATTTAATAAAAACAGTGATATTTCCCGGCTTCTTCGATAATGCAGCGATTACGAATGATGCTGCGATTTCCAATCTTAAATTCATATATTCATTGCTTAATGAGCAAATCTATAATGGGCTTTGTTTTTCTCAAGATTGCGATTCTCCGCAAAAAACGGCGGAGCAATTTACCATTGCTTTTATAGAGAAAATACCTGAACTCAAACGGCTGTTAGCAATGGATGTAAAAGCCGTATATGACTGTGATCCGGCTGCCAAAAATTATATTGAAGTTATATTTTGCTATCCTGCTGTTCAGGCTTTATTGCATTATCGGGTTGCGCACGAATTACTGTTGATGCAAATACCTTTTGTTCCTCGAATTATTTCGGAATTGGCGCATATTACCACAGGAATAGAAATTCATCCCGGCGCTCAAATAGGCGAATATTTCAGCATTGACCATGGAACAGGAGTTGTGATTGGAGAAACATGCATCATTGGCAATCACGTAAGATTATATCAGGGAGTAACTCTTGGCGCTAAAGGATTTATTTACGACGATAACGGTTTGCCTCTAAATGTTCCCCGACATCCGATTATCGAAGACAATGTTATTATTTATTCAAATTCCACTATACTTGGGCGCATAACAATAGGGCATGATTCGATTATTGGCGGGAATGTTTGGCAGGTGCATAATGTTCCGCCTCATTCACGTATTACCCAGAAAAAAGCGACGGCAACTTTTATTGATGGACTCGGAATTTAATTGTAAGCACAGGTTTATATCTTATATTTTTTCTTCCATAGCGATGCAAGCCGTGCCAGAATTTCACGTTCACGGGCATTGTCGGCAGGGTGATAAAATATTTTATCATTGATTGTTTCGGGTAAAAATTCCTGCTCTACAAAATTATTTTCGTAATCGTGAGCATATTTATAACCTTTGTGATAGCCCAAATCTTTCATCAATTTAGTTGGAGCATTGCGCAAATGTAAAGGCACAGGCAAATCGCCAGTTGCAACTGTTTCGGCAAAAGCCTCTTCTATTGCAGAGTATGTAGAATTGCTTTTTGCGGATGTTGCCATAAAAACTGCTGTTTCCGACAAAATTATCCGCGCTTCGGGCATACCTATTTTATGTACAGCATCAAAGCATGCGTTGGCAAGCAAAAGTGCATTGGGATTTGCGAGTCCAATATCTTCGGCTGCAAGAATCAACATTCGGCGAGCAATAAAAAGCGGATCTTCGCCGCCATTCAACATTCGCGCAAGCCAATACACGGCTGCGTTAGGGTCGCTTCCGCGTATTGATTTTATAAATGCTGAAATAATATCGTAATGCTGTTCGCCGCTTTTATCGTACATTGCAATATTTTCCTGCAAGCGGCTGGCTACAATTTTATCGGTTATCACAACTGTATCATTTTCAGTATAAGTTCCTATAATGATTTCAAGAATATTCAGAAGTTTGCGGGCATCGCCACCCGAAAATCTGAAAAGCGCTCCCACTTCTCTAATATCAAATTGCAGCGTTTTTAAATATTCATCTTCTCTGATTACGCGATTCAACAGAATTTGCAAATCGTCAACATCAAGCGATTTGAGGACATAAACCTGACATCGCGAAAGCAAAGGAGAAATTACTTCAAACGAAGGATTTTCTGTTGTTGCTCCAACCAGAGTAATTATGCCCTGTTCTACCGCGCCAAGCAACGAATCTTGTTGAGATTTGCTGAAACGGTGAATTTCGTCAATAAAAAGTACAGGGTTAGGGCTGCTGAAAAATCGATGCGATTTGGCTTTTTCTATAACATCTCGCACATCTTTAACTCCTGAATTTATTGCGCTTAAATTGAAAAATACGCGTTTTTGCTGCTCAGCGATTATTTTTGCCAAAGTAGTTTTTCCAACTCCCGGCGGTCCCCAAAGTATGAACGACGAAATATTTCCCGACTCAATCATATTGCGCAAAATAGCGCCTTTGCCAACAAGATGCCGTTGTCCTATATAATCTTCAAGCGATTTTGGTCGCATACGCTCTGCAAGAGGTATCATATTTTTAATTTATAAAGTTTATAATTTTTTCATCCAACAAAACTACAAAAAACAGCGCAATATATGAATTTATCCAAACATTAATAATTATAATCAGCCGTTTTTTTTGCGTAAAATTAATTCATTTTGGTTGATTTTCATAAAAAAGATGATATATTTGCAAAATAAATTAGCAAATATTATTATGGTACTTACAGTTGGAACAATTATTGACCACGAACGCTACGGACAGGGAGTGGTTGCAAAAGTCAATTTTACGGATTACGAAGTTTATTTTGAGCGCAGTGGCAAAATCAGTATTTTGAAAACGAATACCGATTATAAGATTGTAGAACAGAGTGAAACACAATACGACGAAGCCGATAAAATTGTATTTGAAGATGTGGAAAAAGCATTGACGATAATCCTCGAAAAATACAACGGACTGCACGAAAATATTCCGCTTGGCGACCGTTGGACAGGAGGAAAAATGATTTTACAGCCCGCAAACGCATCCATGCAAAACAAAGAAATTCCCATAGAAACGTTTTTTCATAAAATTGTAATGTTGCGCGACCGTTTGCGCGTGCTTGAGCAAAGTATCAACAGCCATGCCAAACTCAGCGACGAAGACAAAATAAACATGCAGCAGTACATAACGCGCATCTACGGCACGCTTACAACATTTAATGTGCTGTTCAAAGAGAAAAATGATAATTTTGTAGGCAGCGGTGGCAGTAAAAACGATGATTAACTGGCAAACAGTTACTGTCTGTAATATCTACAAAATACGGTATTTTTTGACTGATTTTCTTTTGCAATTCATTAATAACAAGTAACTTTAATGGTTATCAAGGAGCGACTATTATATATTTTATGAATGGTTACTTGGCATCGTACAATTCAAATGCAGCCTGAAAATTTGCAAGTTCAGGATTTTTTTCGCGCATGTATTTTTCTTTGTCCGAGTCTGTATAAAGTTTTGGAGCATCAATATTATCGCCGCTTTGGTCAACGCGAACATCTAATTTTATAGAAGTGTTTTTCAGTTCTTTCTGCAAATAAAGGCAAATGCTTTTTGCTATTCCTTTTTCTTCAAGCGCATTTTTTTGCACAATTTGCTGAACGTTGAAAACAATAATATTATCATCTTCACGAACAGGTTTTGCGGCTGTCATAGCACTTGCAAACCGCGCCTGCTTCTGAACAAACGTTGCTGCGCAATTTTTCCATGCTGTCAACAATTGCTCTTCGGTAAATTCTTCCGACATTTGCAATATGTTTTCTTCCTGTTTTTCATTTTTTTTATCTTCGATATTTACAGATTCATTCAAACTTGAAAAACCTTTTATAGACGGTGTTTCTGGACGTGCTGCAACTGTTGTTTTTTCTTTTGCTTCATCAAGTTTAATATTGTTTTGCGGCTTTTCTTCTATCCTGTTTGTATTGTTCTGTTCTGCAATCTGCTGCGTGTTTGTTCCCTTTGTGTTTTTTTCAATATTTTCGATGTTTGCTACAGGCTGTTGAACTGTTTTATGCAAAGCCGTTATATTTGAAAGTTTGCAAAGTGCAAGTTCGATATGCAAACGTTGTCCTGAACTTGTTTTGTAGCCAGCATCGCAGGCGCTTACAATGTCCAATGCTGTGAATAAAAAAGCAAGGCTGCAAATTTCAGATTGTTTTTTATATGATTCTGCAATTGTAACGCCTACTTCGAGCAATGCTGTTGTTCGAGTATCTTTGCAAACAAGCAAATCGCGAAAATGTGAATTCAATCCTCTAATAAAATATTGTGCATCAAAACCTTGAGCCAAAATTTCATCGAAAATTAACAGAGCCGTACAATAATCACCTGCTATAAAAGCATTTGTAAGCTTAAAATAATATTCATAATCAAGCACATTGAGATTTTCGATAACTTTGGCATAAGTAACATTTGTTCCGCAAAATGATACTACCTGATCGAATATTGATAAGGCATCCCGCATCGAGCCATCCGCCTTTTGAGCAATTATATGGAGCGCTTCAGATTCATAATTAACATGTTCATTTTTGGCAATTTTTTCGATATATGCAACGATATCTTCAATACTTATTCTGTTGAAATCGTAAATCTGGCAACGCGAAAGAATTGTCGGAATTATTTTATGTTTTTCAGTTGTAGCAAGAATAAAAACGGCATGTGCAGGCGGCTCTTCAAGCGTTTTCAAAAAAGCGTTGAAAGCGGCAGCCGATAACATGTGCACTTCGTCGATTATATACACGCTGTATTTGCCTATTTGCGGTTGCACTCGCACCTGATCTATCAAATTGCGAATATCTTCGACCGAATTATTTGATGCCGCATCAAGTTCATGAATATTGTACGAACGATTTTCGGCAAATGCTTTGCACGATTCACATTCTCCGCAGGAATCGCCATTTGCATCAGGATTTAAGCAATTGATTGTTTTTGCAAAAATACGCGCACAAGTTGTTTTGCCTACTCCGCGCGGTCCGCAGAAAAGGTATGCATGCGCCAACTGCTTGCGTTCGATTGCATTTTTTAATGTTTGCGCAATAGCCGACTGACCTGCCACGCTTGCAAATGTAAGCGGTCGATATTTTCGAGCTGATACTATAAACTGTTCCATAGCACAAAGGTAAAAAATAATCGTGAACAGGCAATTAGCAAGTAATAATTTATGCTCAATAATAATCAGTAAATTGAACAAAATTAAGGAAATAATATTAACAAAATATTTAGCCGCTACTTACCAGTCAATTCAATTCAATAAACATTGTGGAATAAAGTTTTTGTATATCTGTCCTATTTAGGCAATTAATCACTTTATTTAGTGCGCAATAAAATCATTATCATCAAATGGAATTTAAATCGTTAAAAAATATCGAAAAATAATTCAAACAAATACGGTTTTTTGGAATAATATTTATTTGCCTGTGTGCAGACAATGGCAACGCAGGCATTACTGAAGCGGCGCAAATGGTAACTTCATATTTCGACCTTGCGATCAAACTGATTTACGCTATTGGTGCAGTTGTCAGTTTGATAGGCGGTGTGAAAGTTTACAGCAAATTCAGCAGTGGCAACCCCAACATCGGAAAACAGTCGCTTCATGGTTCGGAGTATGTATTTTTCTGATTGTCACCGCAACAATTTTACATTCTTTCTTCCTCTAATCAAAGGTTGTATGGATTTTTCTATTACCAAAGGGATTGGAAAACCGTTTATCGTCTTTGAATGACATTCGAAATAACTTGTTATACTTATTGCGGGCTAAAATTGTGCCGCGTGAAGTATAATTATCATTCTCAACTTTCGACTGTTTCAGTTTATCGCTGCAAATTATCTTCAAAATATTTGCAGTATTTGCTTATTCCGCAGTCGCTGCAATGAGGCGAACGCGCGGTGCAAACATACCTGCCGTGCAGAATAAGCCAGTGATGAGATACGGCGCGAAACTGCTCGGGAATATTACGCTCTAATTTTTCTTCAACTTTTTCGGGCGTTTTGTCCGATTCATCAACCAAACCTGTGCGATGAGCAACTCTGAAAACATGAGTATCTACGGCAATCACAGGCTTATTGTAAACTATCGAAGCTATGACGTTTGCCGTTTTTATGCCCACTCCCGGCAATTTTTGCAAATCGCGAACACTGTCGGGTATCAAGCCGCCAAAATCATCTTCAAGCATTTGAGCCATTGCCACAAGATGCTTGGCTTTGTTGTTAGGATACGATATTGAATGTATCAATTCAAAAACATCTTCGATATTTGCCTTTGCCAGCAGTTTTGAACTCGGATATTTTTTGAACAGAGCAGGAGTAACCATATTCACTCTTACATCCGTGCATTGCGCCGACAATATCACCGCCACCAGCAATTCGTAAGCATTGCTGTAGCGCAGTTCCGATTCGGCAAATGCCATATTACTGCGAAACCATCCTGTTATTTTACTGTATCTGTCCTTTTGTTTCATCTGTTTTTGCAGGTTTACATTGCAAAGTTACCATTAATATTATTTTCTCACAAAATCATTAATAAAAAATTTACCAAAACTTATAAAACCTTTGTACATATCCTTGAAAAAGTAATAATTATCGCAAAAACTAATCTTTATCGGTTGCTTTTCTCCTATATACATTACATTTTTATCCGTTTATGTATAATATCAAAATTTTCATGTATATTTGTGTTAACTCAAAAGGCGCTGTATTAAAATTCAAATAAAAAATATTATAACTTTGCGAAAAAATAATGTAAGTGTGCTATATTTATGTTTTATAAAAAAGCATCTATTATTTGCAAAAACATAGATCATGATTTTTCATAAATACAAAACGAATATTTTAATCCGCTTTGTTCGTCAGTAAAAATCTGGCTTTGGCTTATGATTGTAAATTTATTTGTATCAATATTCGGAAAAAAAACGTCTGCATCAAACGCGCGGTGAACTCTGGTAATATACAGTTTGTCGGCAAAGGGCAAAAACTGTTCGTAAATCGCGGCTCCGCCTATTACGAAATTTTCGGAATTTTCATTGCATATATCAATCGCATCGCGTATTGTGCGAACAACTGTAACATTTTCTTCGTTCATGTTCAAAGTTTGCGAAATGATAATGTTTTTTCGTTTCGGCAGCGGTTTCACAGGCAGTGACAGCCATGTATTTTTTCCCATAATGACGGTATGTCCCGAAGTTATGTTTTTAAAATATTTCAAATCGTCAGCAATATGCCAGAGCAGGCTGTTGTTTTTGCCTATTGCATTATTTTCGGCTATGGCTACTATTATCGAAAATGTTTTCATGCGTAATCGAATTTAAACGGCTATAGGCGCTTTTATTGCAGGATGTGAATTGTAATTTATTAATTCAAAATCTTCATATTTGAAATCAAACAAGGATTTTATGGCAGGATTGATTTTCATTTGAGGAAGTGCAAATGGATTGCGCAGCAATTGGGTTTTAGCCTGTTCGATATGATTCAGATAAATATGCGCATCGCCGAAAGAGTGAATAAATTCGCCAGCCTGCAAATTGCAAACCTGAGCCATCATCATTGTAAGCAAAGCATACGACGCAATATTGAAAGGCACGCCCAAAAACACATCGGCGCTGCGCTGGTAAAGCTGGCACGAAAGTTTGCCGCCTGCTACATAAAACTGAAACAGAACATGGCATGGCGGCAATGCCATATTTGGCAAATCGCCTGTGTTCCATGCACAAACAATATGACGGCGCGAATCGGGATTGTGCTTTATAGAATTTACGGTATCGCTTATCTGGTCGATATGCTTGCCGTCGGCAGTTTGCCACGAACGCCACTGATAACCGTAAATATGCCCCAAATCGCCGTTTGTATCAGCCCATTCATCCCAAATTGTAACATTATTGTCGTTTAGAAATTTTACATTTGTGTCGCCTTTCAAAAACCACAACAATTCGTAAATTATAGATTTAAGATGCACTTTTTTGGTTGTTACAAGCGGAAAACCATCGTTCAGGTTGAATCGCATTTGATAACCGAAAACACTTAACGTGCCGACTCCCGTACGGTCTTGTTTTTCAACGCCTTCGTTCAAAATTTTAGAAAGTAAGTCAAGATATGCTTTCATCGTTTTATAGTAAAAATAAAAACAAATTTACATAAAATATTTTCAATTGCATACATATCTATAAAATTTTGAGAATAATTTATACTGCGCATGGCGTGATTTATGCTATTTTGGATTTAGGAATGATTGGTTAGGCTTGAGTTCCTCCAATTACTCAGCATCTGCTTACTTTTTCGGCAACATCATGCAATGTATGACATTACCATTTTTTTTGCATATATTTTTTAAAAAATTTGCAATTAACATTTTTTTATTATATTTGCACAATAAAAATAGGCATATTTATATGACAGGAGAAGTAAACAATATTACAGAAACTATTTGCGGAAGGTTGCAGTTTTTGCAGTTGCACGAAGTTTTTATGTATTTTTTGCGTTTAACTC
>JAISNL010000097.1 GCA_031276235.1 Prevotellaceae bacterium
AATGTGTTTTTAACGTTATTTGCTCTTATTTTTTGTTGTAAAGCGAATAAGAAAACTTTTTGCGGCTCTCGTTTCAATTGCGAGAGCCTTTATTTATGCCGTTTCTGGCAAGTTTTATACAGGTTTTCATGGCATATTTATTTAATTATTTGGCGTAAAATTATAAATTCTTTTTTAACCAATAAACTCAAAAAGGTTAAATTTGGTTAATTATTGGAATTTGTAATTTTTTTTTCTAATAGTTATTTTATATACAACAAAAATATATTATTATTGCAGTCGTATATTTGTAATTAGCAATTATTTATTGATTAATTCGCTGTACTTTCTGTATGCCTTTTATTTGCTGCAAGCGATGCAATACCTGTTCTAAAAATTTTGCGCTTGAGACTGATATTTGTACTTTTCCGTTAAATTCTCCTTTTTGAGACGATATGTTTATCGAGCGTATGGATACGTTTATTTGCCTCATGGTTTCGGTAATTTTGTTCAACATTCCTACTTCATCGTTCCCTGTGAGTTTTATTGTAGCGAGAAACGAACCTTCGTTGCCTTCGCACCATTTTGCGTTTATTGTTCTGTATGGGAATTTATCAAGCAGGCGAGTTGCGTTTTGACAGGTAATGGTATGAATTGTTATTCCCGAATTTACGGTTACAAAGCCAAAAATATCATCGCCTTTTATGGGATTGCAGCATTTTGCCAAATGGTAACTTAATCCGCTCAAACGTTCATCAATTATGAGATAATCGCTGTTTGAAGATATTTTGTTCTGTTTTTGATTTTGTTTTGTTTCGGAAATCTCGACAGTTTTTTTGTCGGGTTCTACATACAGTTTTTGCAATATTTCTTTTATTTCCGAAAAATTTACTTTGCCGCTTCCTATCAAAGCGTAAAAATCTGTTCCCTGTTTCAGTTTGTAATGTTTTGTAAGCGCGGTTATGGTTTCGTCAAAGGTTGACAGTTTCCAGTTTTTCAGTCTTCTTTCTATTATTTCTTTTCCAATCCGCGCCAGTTTTGCTTCTTCTTCGTTCAGTTTGGCGCGTATTCTTGATTTTGCTTTTGACGATACTGCAAAATTCAGCCAGTCTGCTTTTGGTTCTTGATTTTTGGATGTTAAAATTTCTACCGTATCTCCTGTTTTGAGTTGTTCGCGTATGGTTGCATTTTTGCCGTTGATACGCGCGCCTACACAGCGAGCGCCGATATTTGTATGAATGTCAAAGGCAAAATCGAGAACAGTAGCGCCTTTGGGCAAACGGCGCAAATCGCCTGCCGGAGTAAACACAAAAATTTCGGTTTCATTTACGCTGTTCACATTTTCGGTTGTTTCAATTTGCGATGTTTCCAAAAGATTGCGAACCGTATTGAGCCAGTCTTCTACGCTTTGCACCTGTTTTACTCCTTTGTATTTCCAGTGAGCGGCAGCTCCTTTTTCGGCAATTTCGTCCATGCGCCGAGTGCGAATTTGAACTTCAACAAATTTCCCATCGGCAGTAGAAACGGTTGTATGAAGCGATTCGTAGCCTGTGTGTTTAGGGCGCGAAATCCAGTCGCGAAAACGTTTTGTATCGGGTTCGTAAATATTTGCGACAATAGAATATGCCGCCCAGCAGTCCGATTGTTCGTTTTCAAATTCCGAATCAATGATAATGCGGATAGCAAACACATCATATACATTTTCAAAACTTACCTGTTGCGCCTGCATTTTGCGCCACACGGAATATGCTGCCTTTGTACGGCTTTTTATTTCATATTTGAAACCGTGTTTTTTCAACTCGTTTTCTATCGGTATCAAAAAGGTATTGATAAATTTTTCACGTTCGGCGGTTGTGCTTTTCAATTTATTTGCCACAAAGCGATATGCTGCCGCATCAAGATGTTTGAATGCCAGATTTTCGAGTTCGCCTTTCAGATTATACAATCCCAGCTGATGAGACAGTGGAGCATAGAGCAACATTGTTTCGGTTGCTTTTTGCATTTGTTTTGCAGGCGTGAAGAACGACAGCGAGCGCATAATTTCAAGGCGGTCGGCAAGTTTTATAAGCGTTACGCGCGGGTCGCTCGAATATGATACTATCAGTTTTCTAAAATTATCAACCTGCAAACTTGTTGCTTTTATATCTATTTTTGATATTTTGTTCAATCCTTCAACTATACGCTGAATTTCATCGCCGAAAGGTTTTGTGTCAATTTCTGTTTTCGATTTTGAGATTGCTTCGTGCAAAAACATTGCAATTACCGATGTTGATGATAATCCTAATTCTTTGGTTATGATTTTTGCAACTTCAATGGCATGTAAAATAAACGGGTCGCCATTTTCGCGTGTGAAATCCGACAGCATGTTTTCCGCTGTTTCAAAAGCGTTTTTCAGCAGCGATAAGTTTTGCGACGGCAGCGTTATGCCGTCGTTTAAAAGCGTATTAAATTCATTCAATACATATTCGCGATATGTGTGTTTCTGCAAATCCATTTTCAATTTTTACATGGATATTTCGAGCAAACGGGTATGCCGTTTGGGAATTAATTTTACTTCATCAATTTCGGCAGGAATAAGAATTGTTTCACATTTTGCCAGTGTTTCCTGCTGTCCGTTACATTCTACTGCCGCATCGCCGTCCACGCACATGTAAGCCGTGAACGAATCTGTATCAGCATAATTGCGAATTATGGCTTTATCAAAATCAACCATTCTAACCGAGAAATGCTCGTTTTTGCAAATATCAGAACCGCTGTTTTTTATTATTCCATATTCGGTTTTATAAGTTCTGTATGCATTATAATCAATCACATCCAAAGCCAGATCTACATGCATTTGCCGCGCTGTTTTTGCATCGTATTCGCGTCCCCAGTCGTAAACGCGGTATGTAATGTCGGATGTATTTTGAACTTCGGCAAGCAAAATGTTCTTTCCTATTGCATGTATTCGTCCCGGCGGCACTTCAAATACATCTCCAACCTGTATTGGTTCAAAATTCAGAAAGTCGGACAGATTTTTACTGTTCAATGATTTTAGCAATATTTCTTTGTTGATATTTTGATTGAAGCCCAGACAAATTTCGGAAGAAGAGTCTGCTTCTATTATATACCACATTTCTTCTTTTCCATATGCTTTATGACGTTTCAACGCAATTTCGTCGCTGGGATGCACCTGCACCGACAGCGGCTGTGCGGCATCAATAAATTTGAGCAGCAAAGGAAATTCCATCCCGTATTTTTCATATACCGATTCGCCAACAAGGTCGCCCATGTAAATTTCGATAAGTTCCTGCAAATTGTTTCCTGCCAGAAATCCGTTTGAAACAGTTGAAATATTACCGCTTACCGCCGACAATTCCCACGATTCGCTGATTTGTTTGTTTTTTTCGACGCTGTTTTTTTTCAGTTTGGCAAGTTTTTCTCCTCCCCAAACGTAATTTTTGTATATTGAACAGAATTTTAAAGGATATAGCATAATTATAATATTTTTTAGAACGACAATGAGATTCCGACTCCAAGCATTTGTTTAAACTGCAAACGGGGTCCAATTATTTCGCCTGTAGCCGAATCTTTTATTTTGATGTCATCATCATAGACAAGTTTAGCATAAATTCTTGACGAAAACCATTTGGTTATTTTTATATTCCAGTCAAATTCCCAACTTATATCTACATTTCCAAAGTTATTCAGCCAGCTCGAAAAGAGTTCGAGCGAACTGTTGACTGTACTTTTCGATTTCAATGTTTTTGAATATGTAGCCTTGACAAGCGACCCTATTTCAGATAAGGTTCTGTGTCCAAGTTCTACTCCGTAATCACCTCTGTTGGACAGCATTGTGTCGAGAACAAAAGTATATTTTGCCGAAAACGGCGACAGCATAAACGACAGTTCGCCTGTTGGCTTGTAATCCATACCAAGCGAAGCAATAAGATATCCGGGAGCCATAAATTTTGAAGTATATTTGCTTTTATCAGGAGGAGGATAGGTTTTGTAACCTTTGTCAAACTGTGTTTTCAACTGTAATGCCAAAGAATAATACCATTTTTTTGACGAACGCAATCCGAATTTTGTGAAAAAATCGATTTTGTCGTTGTTTTTCACAAAATATTTTTCCTGATAAGTCAATCCGTAAGCCACATCCAAAGATGTTTCCCATGTAAATTTTGTTTCCGTGTACATTAATTTTAGCCCGACCAATGCAACTCCTGCAATAGAATTTGCGCCTCCGGCAGACCAGTTGCTAAAAGATGTCTGCGTAAGCGTAAGAGCAGGCGAACCGTGAAATTTAAAATTCGGTTTTATTTTGACGGTGTCTTTTTGTGTTGCTGGCGCTTCATAATTAGAATCATCGCCATCTGCCTGCGCCATAATAACGGCATAACCCGAAAACAAAAAAAACATTAAGAAATATAATAAACTTTTCATTAACAAAAATTCAATAATTAATCAACATCTGCAAAATTAGTATATTTCCAGCACAAAAGTATATTTTATTTGAAAAATATCTTAAAATAGTTGACAGTGCAGGTTCAACTTCTGAATTCAACATGGTTTTGCAAATGCAGAAAAAACTTCTTTAGGGGAAGCTAATGTCAACAATAAATACAACATAAAGTTACATTTAGATGTTGAGTCTGCATATCGCTGTAAAAAAAATAAAATTATTTTTTGCGTATTCCAATTATTTATATACTTTTGCAGTCCCGTTTGATAAAAATGGTAAAAATTCCTCCTTAGCTCAGTTGGTTAGAGCACATGACTGTTAATCATGGGGTCCAAGGTTCAAGTCCTTGAGGGGGAGCAGAAAAAAATCAAACAATTCTCAAAACAGAAGCGGCTTTCATAAGATTGCCGCTTTTGTTTTTTCCAAAGTGGCGGCTAAATATAACGATATTTTGGGACAGTTTTTTTAGAATACTTTACGAAAATATATAATCAATGAAATATTCACAAAACGCTCAAACTGATATTATTTTCTTATTCTTTTGCAATTTGAAGATATTATCTATCCTTCAAAATCAGTGGTTTTTGGACTTTTCCTGCACAGATTATTTGTTTATTCCTTATTATCGTGCAAACAGGCAGATTTGCCACTGTTTTTTCTCTTCGACAGCCGTAAATTTATGTTTCGATAGAAATTTACGCGCGTCTCGATGAAAATATTTTTTTGTCTCGATGAAAATTTTCGTGCGTCTCGACAGAAATTTACGGCTGTCGAAGAGAAAATTTATTTCCTTCTCAATAGAAATTCATATCTGTGTTTTTTGCGGTATAAATTTATTAGTTGACATATATGTATCGGATTAAGGATTGATTGCTGCGCCCTGATTTTTTGGATTGCTTTGTCGTTGCGCTCCTCGCAGTGGCGCGCTGCATCTTGGTTCGTCATTGCGAACCCGAAGGGTGAAGCAACCGAAGCTCGGCGCAAGCCAATACGGAAAAGTTAAGACTGAATAATGAAATGAAAATAATAATCAACTGTCCACTGTTACAAATCGCCTGTGCAGGAAAATGAAAAAAACTTTATCAAATTTATGAAATTGCATTACCTTTGCAGGTATTATTCACACAAAACAATCGAAATAATATTATGACAATTTCTTATAAATGGTTGAAAGAATATCTTGATTTTAACGAAACCCATGAGCAGATAGCCGAAATACTTACAAATATTGGTCTCGAAGTAGAATCGGTAGAAATGCGCGAAACAGTTAAAGGCGGACTTGCAGGAGTAGTTCTCGGGCAGGTGCTTGCCTGCAAAAAGCATCCCGACTCCGACCATTTGCATATCACAACGGTAAATATTGGCGGAGAACAGCCGTTGCAGATTGTTTGCGGAGCGCCAAATGTTGCATCAGGACAAAAAGTTGCCGTTGCCACAATCGGCGCTGTGCTTTATTTGTCGTCTGGAGATGAATTAAAAATAAAACGTTCAAAAATTCGCGGCGTAGAATCGTTCGGAATGATTTGCGCCGAAGATGAACTCGGTATCGGTAACGACCATTCTGGAATTATGCTAATAGAAACAGACGCACCGAATGGAACTCCCATTAATAAAATTTTTGAAATTGAAAATGATTATATTTTTGAAATTGGATTAACTCCAAATCGCATTGATGCCGCTTCACATTATGGCGTAGCGCGTGATTTGGCGGCTTATATCAACTCAAACGGCGGCAATGCAAAGTTGAAACTTCCAGACATCGGCAATTTCAAAATAGACAATACCGACAATATTTGCGAAATAATTGTTGAAAACACAGATGCCTGCCCGCGCTATGCAGGAATTACCATTTCAAACATCACAATTGCGCCTTCGCCCGAATGGCTGCAAAAAAGATTGAAATCAATAGGAATAAATCCTAAAAACAATGCTGTGGATATTACCAATTTCATTGTTCATGAACTCGGGCAGCCTTTGCACGCTTTCGATGCAGATAAAATTGACGGTAAAAAGGTTGTAGTAAAAACATGCGGCGAAGGTACATCATTTACAACTCTTGACGGTATTGAGCGCAAACTCAGCGACAAAGATTTAATGATTTGCAGCGCAACTCATCCAATGTGCATGGCAGGCGTATTCGGAGGATTGGATTCGGGAATTTCGGACGAAACAAAAAACATATTCCTCGAATGTGCCTGTTTCAATCCCGTTTGGATAAGGAAAACCGCGCGACGGCACGGATTGCACACCGACGCTTCGTTTCTTTACGAACGCGGAACAGATATTAATATTATTCCATATTCAATTCGCCGCGCAGCATTGCTGTTCAGGGAAATTACAAAAGGCGAAATTTCATCGGAAATTAAAGATATTTTTGACAAAACATTTGAACCGCGCCACGTAAAATTGAGTTATAAAAATATCGACCGCCTTACAGGAGAAAAAATTGCTCGCGATAAACTGAAAACAATACTTGCCTCTCTCGAAATCAAAATAATCAATGAAGACGGAGACATGCTTTTTGTAGAAATTCCACAGTACAGAGTAGATGTTACGCGAGAATGCGATGTGATAGAGGAAATACTTAGAATTTACAGTTACAACAGCATAGGATTGCCTAAGGAACTGCGCTCTACGCTTTCTTATCCATCTAAACCCGATAATGAAGAAACAATAAATATTGTAGCCGATTTTCTGTCGAATAACGGCTTCACCGAAATAATGTCAAATTCGTTGACATCTGCTGCGTATTATGAAGGACTGAAAAATTTCGATACAAAAACTCTGGTGAAAATATTAAATCCACTGAGCAGCGAATTGAACGTTATGCGCCAAACGCTTTTATTCAATGGGCTTGAGGCTATTGCACACAATGCAAACAGAAAAAACAGCGATTTGAAACTTTACGAATTTGGAAATATTTATTCGTATAATCCCGACAAAGCCGATGGAACATTGAAAAGTTACAGCGAAGATTATCGCCTTTCTATTTTTATTACAGGCGCAGATACGCAACTTTCATGGAACGTTAAATTTGAAAAATCCACATTTTTCACATTGAAAAAAACGCTTGAACGGCTACTGCTTCGATTAGGCATCAGCATTGATGAATTGCAGGCGGATGCAAACGCAAGTCCGTTTTCGGGCGAAGGATTAAGTTATGCGCTGAAAAACGGCAAAACTGTTGCAACCATCGGAATTGCAGATAAAACGGTTCGTGAAAAGTGCGATGTAAAGCAGGATGTTTTTGTTGCAGAAATTTATTGGACACAACTTATGAAACATCTCAAAAATCATTCAATTCTATATAGGGAACTGTCTAAATTCCCCGAAGTACGCAGAGATTTTGCCTTAATAATCGACAAAAATGTAACATATAAACATCTTCGCGATATTGCCTGCTCGACAGAGAAAAAATTTCTTAAAAACGTTTCGCTGTTTGATGTTTATGAAGGAAACAATTTACCTGAGGGTAAAAAACAGTATGCTTTAAGTTTTGTTTTGCAGGACGATGAAAAAACGCTTACCGATGCGCAAATCGAACGCATAATGCAAAATCTTCTCTCCGCTTTTGAAACACAGGCGGCGGCAACTTTGCGATAGCATTTTTATCAATTCCACTTCTATTAAGCGCTTGACATCATGACTGCATCGCATAATAAAATTTACAAAGAGCTGCGTTCATATACAGGAATTACCGCAGGTTTGTTTTTATATGTACTTGCATGGGTAGCCTTTCTTATTCCCAACGGAATTGTTGGCGGAGGCGCAACAGGTATAGCAACGGTTGCATATTATATTTCGGGCGAATACATTCCCGTCAGTTATTCGTTTTTCATTATAAATGCCGTTTTGCTGGTTGTAGGATTCAAAATACTTGGAAACAGTTTCGGCATAAAAACAATTTACGGAATTGCATTTACCTTTATCATGCTTGCGGCTTTGCCGGAACCTGAATTTATTACCAAATCGTTTCGCGAAAGCGATAAACTTATTTGCGCCATACTTGGAGGAATTGTCAGCGGATTTGGGATTGCCATCACTTTTCAGAACGGAGGAAGCGCCGGCGGCACCGACATTGTGGCTATGATAATGAATAAATACCGAAACATGTCGCCGGGCAAAGTATTTCTTTATGCAGACCTGATAATTATAGGTTCATCATTCTTTATCAATTACGATTTCAGAACAATAGTTTACGGATATGTAACCATGGCAGTATTTTCATATTCGGTGGATCTCTTGCTTTCAGGCTCAAAACAGTCGGTGCAGATAATTATAATTTCGTCAAAATACGCAGAAATTGCCGACAGAATAAACAGCGAAGCATATCGCGGAGTTACGGCGCTGCGGTCGATGGGCTGGTATTCAAAAAAAGAAGGAAATGTGCTTATTGTCGTAGTGCGGAAAAAAGACATGAAACAAATTCATCGAATCATAAACAGCATAGACAAAGATGCCTTTATATCCGAATCAAACGTTACCGGCGTTTACGGACGCGGCTTTGATGCGATAAAAACAAAATAGTCCGCTATGAAAATACATGTTAACGGCATTGATTTGTTTTATGAAAAAACAGGAAACGGCGGGCAGCCTCTTATATTAACCCACGGAAACGGCGAAAACCACAAAATATTTGACAAAACAGTTGATTTGCTAAGCGAAAAATTTTGCGTATATGCAATAGATACGCGCGGACACGGCAACAGCAGCAAGGTAAATACATACAACTATCAGGATATTGCCGCCGACTGCGTTGAATTTATAAGGCTTCTCGAACTTGAAAAGCCTGTTTTTTACGGCTTCAGCGATGGCGGGATTGCTGGAATAATCATAGCATCGCAGCATCCCGATTTGCTGAGCAGGCTGATTGTAAGCGGAGCAAACGTAACGCCGCATGGATTGAAGCTAAAATGGAGGATTTTGTTCGGAATAATGTATTTATTCACGCGCAGCAAAAAAATAAAAATGATGATAACCCAGCCGAATATCAGCAATAACGAATTGCAAAAAATAAAAATTCCAGCGCTTGTTTTGGCAGGGCAAAAAGATATGATAAAGAAAACTCATACAGAAAATATTGCTGCACAGATTCCAAACGGCAAACTGAAAATAATCAAAGGCGAAAATCACAGCAGTTACGTTGTCCACAGCGATAAACTTTTTGCAGTAATCGAAGATTTTATCAGTTAACAGATGAAAATGCAGAAGGCGAAAAATTTTTCACCCGATAAAGATGAAGAGAAACAACCAAATACTAAGTGATGAAAAATAAATAAGGTATAGCAAATAAACCTGCAAAAATCAGTAGATAGTGATAAAAATATAAATTCTGGATTCGCTACGCCGAGCTTCGGTTGCTTCGTCGCTACGCTCCTCGCAAAGACGAACCAACCACGTAGCGCGTCATTGCGAAGGCTTTAGCCTGAAGCAACCCAGAGAATCAAAGAGAAAAATAAAAAAATAACTGTCAACTGTTTTAGCTTCCTGTCCAACTCGGCGTTGTGAGGTTGTCTCATACGGGGCTATGAGGTTGTCTCATACGGGGCTATGAGAATGCCTCATACGGGGCTATGAGGTTGCCTCATACGAGGCTATGAGGATGCCTCATAAGTAGAGGTAGATGTTAAAGTCATTGATAATAAGCAGTTGAAAGTAATTTGTGCAATATTGTTTCCGTAGCTATTCTTTGCACGCATCAGTAGCCAACCAAGCCTGAAAATTCAGTTTTATATTTCATATTTTTATACCACATGAAATATAAAACATAAAAAAACATTAATTTTGCAGAAAAATAACAGAAATATAATATGAGCAACCGAAAAATAGCATTTATAGTAAATCCCGTATCGGGAACGCAAAACAAAAAAAAAATTGTTGAAAAAATAAAAAACTCATCTTGTTTCAACAACGATGAAATTGAAATTTATTATACCAAATGTGCAGGCGATGCCTTTGAAAGCGCAAAACAATATGCAGAAAAAAACTTCGACATCGTTGTTGCTGTCGGCGGAGACGGCACTGTAAATGAAATTGCCCGCGCTTTGATTCATGCAAATACAGCATTAAGCCTTATTCCCGTAGGCTCAGGCAACGGTTTGGCGCGTGATTTGCATATTCCGCTCAAAATTGATGATGCCATAAATTTACTGGATAAAGGCAAAATCATAAATATCGACGTTTGTCATTTCAACAGTCATCCATATTTATGCACGGCAGGAGTCGGCTATGACGCCGCTGTAAGCAAAGCGTTTGCACAATCGCATACTCGCGGTTTTTTATCATATTTTATTGCATCGCTAAAAGTTTACATGAAAATAAAACCTGACACATATAAACTTACAATCGATGGAACGGAAACCACCCATGAGGCTTTTGATGTAACATTTGCAAATGCAGGACAATTTGGCAATAACGCATATATTGCGCCTCTGGCAGATTTGAGCGATGCGCTTATTGACGTTGTTGTAATACGACCTTTTCCATGGTACAAATGTATTGCAATCAGCATTAGGCTGTTTGGAAAAACTTTACATAAATCGAAATATGTGAAAATCTATAAGTGCAAACATGCAGTTATAGAGCGTTCCGAAGCAGGTTGCGCCCATTTCGATGGAGAATCGGTAAATGCAGACAAGCGCATGGAAATACGCATAGAACCTTCAGCGCTAAAAGTTGTGGTGAAACCCTGACCCTACATTTTGAACACAACAGCAAAAATCGACAAAACTAATCAACTCTCCGTATAAACATTGATAAACAGCCAAAGCACAGTTAGGATTAAAACGGATTTTTATATATTGATTTAAAAATTTACCTTTGCCCCATGACACAGGATAAAATTTTACGCACATTCGCACAACTTGGCGATAAATTAAAAGCATGGTTGCACAACAAAAATTCGTGTACGGAATTGAACGATGCGATAATTGATGCAATTGCCGAAAACGAATGGTTTACAGTAGAAAATATTGAACGAATGATTTTTGCAATATCATCGCAGATGCTTGATGCCGAAAAAATGCAAGGCTGGATATCCAAGTATGAAATAAGTGAAAAATTGCCGAAACGTGTTGGAATAATAGCCGCAGGTAATTTGCCTTTGATTTTTTTTCATGATTTTATTTGCGTTTTGGCATCAAAAAACATTGCCGTTGTCAAATTTTCATCAAAAGACAAAGTTTTGCCTGAATGTATTATCAGTATGCTTGTTGAAATAGAACCTCAACTTGCTGAATACATACAAATCACCGAAGAAAAAAACTTTACGGCAGATGCAGTAATTGCCACAGGCAGCGACAATACAATTAAGTTTTTTGAAGAAACTTTCGGTAACATTCCGCATGTTTTTCGTAAGTCCAGAACAAGTTTTGCTATTCTCGATGGCAGCGAAACCGTTGATGAACTTGAACTTGCAGGTGAAGATATTTTTTCGTTTTTTGGTTTGGGATGCCGTAACGTGTCTAAATTGTTTGTACCTGAACATTATGATTTTACAAAATTTATTAGAGCCATGAAAAAATTTTCATACATAAAAAAACACGAACCCTATAATAATTCATATATTTACAACAAGGCATTACTTACGATAAACGGAAATTCGTTTGTAGATAATGATTTCTGGCTGCTTACGGAAAATTTTGATAAATTTTCACCCGTTTCAGTCGTTTATTACCAAAAATATATTAATTTAGAGCCGTTAAAAAAACTGTTTTCGGATGAAGCGGAACATATTCAGTGTATTGTAAATTATAGCGTTGCCTTTGGAAAATCGCAGCAACCGCAATTATCCGATTATGCCGATGGCGTTGATATAATGAATTTTGTGTTGAAGAAATTATAAAATTTTTAATATGGCAATATATAAATATAAGTTAACAATTAAAGAAAATAAAAATTTTGTTCGCGAGTACGAAATAGAAGATGATTCCACACTCTATGATTTGCATCGTTATATACAGAACGATTTGGATTTTGACGATGCCCAGCTTGCCGTATTTTTCATTTCAAATGCCAAATGGGAACGAATACGGTCAGTGCCTGTTTTTGATTTGGGCAACGGCTCAATGGATTCGGTTGTGCTGAAAGATTTGGCAAATGATGAAAAACACTATTTGCTCTATGTTTTCGACATGTATAATAATCGACAGTTGCATATCGAATTTATGCTTGAAACGGAAGAAATGCGGCGAACAACATATCCGCGAACCGTTGGAGGCAAAGGAAATCCGCCCAATCAATTTTCGGAAAGCGCTTATGTGGAAGTAATCGACAATGACGATGATGATATTTCGATATTTGAAAGCGACGAGCTTGACATGCTTTCAGAAACCGATGATGTTTAGAAATTGCAATTTTTAATAATAATTATTATTGATAATAAAATAATTATTACATTTGCGAAATTTTTTAACGCATTTAGTATTTGATAACAACAAAATTTATAAAAATAAAAGACATAATTTCTGAAAAAATAATATCAGAAATTAGTAATATTTTATCGGTAAATATACTTACCGTACGCGCAGAGTTACAAAAAATCGTAAATGTTATTAAAGATGATGTTATCTGTTGTTTAGAGTATCCTTATGTGGAAAAAGTATATAGAGATACTTATTATTCTTTTTTTTCAAAGAAGCATAACTCGTATAATAGGGATTGCTATCGTATCTCTTTTTTTACAAAAGATTTATCTATTGATAACTATTATACAAATGCGAGTTTAAATGATTATTTTTTAGGATATATTTCTTTACGTCCAACAACACATAGAATTATGGGTAATTCATTTCTACACCCACAAGCGTTAAAGGAACATGATTTTGTTTGTTGCTTATGTACAAAAACAGTGCTTGTCAATGGACGTAAATTAACTACAGTCGGATTTCCTTATTGTGGTCAAGATAATGAATCTATTACCTGTTCTGAAGTATCTATCTTGTCAATTATGGATTATTTTAGTAGTAAATATGCTGAATACTCATCTATGTTGCCATCAAAGATAACAAAAATATTAGCAAAATTTACGTATGAAAGGCAACTTCCGTCTTCAGGAATAAGTTTAAACAACATTTCGTATGTTTTAAAGAAATTAGGATTTGGAACAAAAATATATTCTTTTGATACTAAAAATAATGCATTATATAAGTATAATGAATTTATAGAGGCTCTATTTATTTATATTGAATCTGGAATTCCTGTCATTTTGGATTTAGATAATATGCATGCAGTATTAGTTATAGGTAGAAAAAATATAAGCGGAGATACAGTATCTAAAAACGAGAGTAAATTTTGTACGAAAAAATCATTATCTTTTGCGTCATTTTTTGATGAAATATTAATAATGGATGACAATACTCGACCTTATGAATTAGTACAATATAAGACAAGGAAAATTCAATCTTTCATTGTCCCATTATATTCCAAAGTGCATATGTATGCGACTCAGCTAATGCGGTTGGTTGAAGTACATCTTGAAAATTTAAAAAACAATCTATTTAAAGATTTGATGGATTTTAACAGTAAATATATACGTAGATATTTTTTTACATCAAGTAATTCATATAAAGATTATATTGCAAAGTCTGATAATATATCTAATGAGTTCAAAGGAATTATATTAAATAAATCTATGCCAAGATTTATAGGTGTTTGTGAATTTATTAAAGGGGAAAAGATTACACAACAACAAACAGTTGATTGTATCATAGCTTTAGATGCTACAGAATCTGGTACAGGAACAGAGTATGCAGAAAATTTAATATTTGTAACAAATACAAGTAAATTAATTATTCCAAATCCATATAAAAATAAGCAATCAAATATTAATATTAAAGATGCAGATACGAATTATTTAATATCCAACATCCGTAATACAAATATTTTTAATATCTTTGCAAATAATTTAAAGGGAGAACATACAAAATGGAACAATTAGATAACAACTTAGGCGATGACATCTTTTCTAATGTCATAAAAAAGTTATATGATGAAGGCCAAGTTGACTTCGTTAAGCAGGAGGCTACCGTTTATGCTAACTTAGCAAATGAATTTCAAAAAATAAGAAAATATTGTGAAATTAAAGAAATGAATTCTATAAATTATATAGCAAAAATGGAATCATCTCGCAAATTTAATTAATATTAGTATGCCAATTTTTAGTCCAAATAAAGGAAGAAAACTGACACTTTTTCGTTTAAACGTTCCTCCTGATTATGAATTAACGCCAAAAGATATGGAGGATGCTAACAAGAATGCAAAATTGGTATGGCGGGTTAAAATAATATTTGCATGTGCGTTTTTTATTGTAGGTTGGATCTTTATATTGATTGATATATGCAATATTGGAAATCATGGACAGCAAGATATAAAAGTTGGTGATATTCTTATTATTACTGATACTACTTATGGTGTTATTTGTTTTGTATTTGCATTTATTCTATGCCTATTTTCCAATATAAAAGTAGATATTAGAAAAAAATAATTAATATAGTTATGTACTATTTTTAATTAATTCATTACGTATTAGTTGAAAAATTTTTCAACTAATACTAATTTTATCAGAGATCATTTATATATTTTTATTAAATCATGAAACGGCTTGTTGTTTTACTTGGCGCTACAGGCGTTGGAAAAACTGATTTAAGCATACGTATTGCTAAATATCTGCATTGTCCGATTATATCTTCGGACTCGCGCCAGATTTACCGCGAAATGACAATAGGAACAGCCGTTCCCGAAAAAAAACAACTAAACGCCGTACAGCATTATTTTATACAGTCGCGGTCTATTTTCGATGATTATACGGCAGGAAAATTTGAATTGGATGCGATAGATTTAATCAACAATCTGTTCAGCCAACACGAACAATTATTGATGGTTGGCGGTTCGGGTTTGTATATCGATGCCGTTTGCAAAGGAATTGATGCAATTCCGGCAACGGAAAGCTGGCTGCGTCAAAGTATTATGGAACGTTACAAAAACGAAGGAATAGAATCTTTGCGATTTGAACTTAAACGCTTGGATGCAAAAATTTATAATCAAATAGATATTAAAAATCCTCAACGCGTAATGCGCGCTCTCGAAGTTTGCCTGACTTCGGGTAAACCTTATTCCGAATTAAAACAGAATTTTACGAAAACGCGTGATTTTGATATTCTGAAAATAGGTTTGCAACTCAATCGTAGCGAATTATACGATAAAATAAACAGCAGAATTGATAAAATGATAGAACATGGCTTGCTTGACGAGGCAAAGCAACTTTACGAACATCGAAATGCAAATGCTCTGCAAACCGTAGGTTACAAAGAAATTTTCGAATATTTTGACGGAAGAATTTCGCTTGACGAAGCCATTAATCTGATAAAGCGCAACACACGCAGGTACGCAAAACGACAAATATCGTGGTTTGCCCGATACGATGATATTAAATGGTTTCATCCAGAGGATTTTGAGCAGATTAAAGAGATTTTATAGAATTTTCATTTTAATCGGTTGATATATTAACAACTTCGGTATCATCATTTATAACGATAATAAGTTTGGCATCTTCATTCAATGTGTATATTTCCTTTGTTTTAAGAAATACTCTTGTATCTCCTTTTACCATATAAAATTGTAATTGAGCAGATAAAGGAAATGACACATTGTCTTGAGTTGATATTTCAACCTGTTGAGTTGATTCTCCTGTAATAATATGCGAACCTATACCGAATTTGTCAAAATTGATATTATCCAATCGCACATTATGAACGTTGTTTGTTACTTGAATGGTTGCCGTTTTATCGCAAGATGTAAACAATAAGGCAAAAAGTAAAATCACATAAAAAATAGAATGTTTTTTCATTTATATATTTTTAATAGTTTAGTAATACTTCAAATTCGCCAATATTTATACTTTCCTGTTCCTGTTTTATTTCCACAGGAAATGATAGATAAGGCGTATATATTGTTATTAGATTTCCAAAAATATCTTTAATGTCAAATGATTGTAATTGACATATATATAATCCCGGATTCAAATTAAAATAGTTATTCAGTAAATCGGCATATTGCCCTGCCGTTTCAAAATTTTCCGGATACGAAACAACATTTACGGATGCGGGATAATTCACCGATTCTGTTGTAACTCTGTAATTATTTATGGTTGTTTTGTCGTTTACGTGAACTGTATCCAATCCGTAAGAATTTGGAGTCGTCCATACTTTGTTGTTTATTTTTATAACAATATTTCGTAAACTGTCAACAACTAAATATTTTTTCTGAGTTCCATCGTTAACATAAGGCTTCAAAAACATGATTATTTTTGAAAATACAACTTTATCCGATGGCGAATATATTGTAGGTTCATTGTATTGATACGAATCAGGATCATTGCTGCAAGATGTCAGCGCGATCGAAACAGATAAGAATAATAATATTAATAATTTCATAATTTTTTATATTAAATGATTAAACAATTTTTTTTGATATTTTTTACCAAAGTTTATTTTTATGATGCTTTTACATGTAAAAAGGATGCATATAAGATTTGTTTTTTAACTAAATTTAATACAGTGATTTTTTTGTTTAACTTATCATAGCCAAAGTTTATTCATTATCATTTTAACATTGTATAATCAATAATTATTATCTTTGCGCAATATAATCTTAAAAAATAAAAACAATGAAAGAAACAGTATTAAACAAATTTTTACGTTACGTTGCAATTGACACTCAATCTGATGAAAATAGCAACACTCAGCCCAGCACAATGAAACAGTTGAACCTGTCGAAACTGCTGGTGAACGAATTAAAAGAAATGGGAATCACTGATTCCGAACTCGATGAACATGGTTATGTGATGGCAACAATTCCTTCAAATTTAAACAGGGAAACGCCTGTAATAGGTTTTATCGCTCATATTGATACGTCTCCCGATTTAAGCGGTGCAAACGTGAAGCCACAAATCATAGAAAATTACAACGGGAAAGACATTGTACTCAACCGTGAAAAAGAAATAATTCTTTCGCTTGCAGATTTTCCCGAATTAGCCGATTTCAAGGGCAAAACGCTTGTAACAACCGATGGCGCTACGCTTCTTGGCGCTGACGATAAAGCCGGAATAGCAGAAATTATGTTTGCCGCAGAATTTATTATGACGCATCCCGAATTTAAGCACGGCACAATAAAAATAGGATTTACGCCAGACGAAGAAATTGGACGCGGAGTTGACAAATTTGATGTTGAAAAATTCGGAGCAAATTATGCTTATACATTAGATGGCGGTGCGCTTGGAGAATTGGAATATGAAAATTTTAACGCAGCATCTGCAAAAATTAAAATTCAGGGAAACAATATTCACCCGGGTTACGCAAAAGAAAAAATGATTAATTCCATTCTCGTAGCAATGGAATTTAATGCACTATTGCCTGTAAACGAACGTCCTGAATATACCTGCAATTACGAAGGATTTTTCCATCTCACGCATTTCGACGGCAATGTGGAACAGGCATCAATGCAATACATTATTCGCGACCATAACCGTGAAAAATTTGAACAAAAAAAGCAGACAGTCAGAAATTGCGTGGATTTTTTGAACAGGCAGTACGGAAAAGAAATTTTGATACTTGAACTGAAAGACCAATATTACAATATGCGCGAAATGATAGAACAGCATTATCATGTTGTTGAAAAGGCATTCAAGGCGATGAAATTAGCGGGAATAGAACCTGTGGTACGTCCAATTCGCGGCGGTACGGACGGCGCACGACTGTCGTTTATGGGATTGCCATGTCCGAATATTTTTGCCGGCGGACACAATTTTCACGGAAAATATGAATTTGTTGCCGTAGAATCGATGCAAAAAGCAACAGAAGTTATTTTGAATATCATAAAACTTTATGCAGAAGAATAAACAAAAAACATGACCCAGCAAAATACAATCAAAATTTTGAGATAGTGTGTCAAATCAACAGAAAAGGATATTACGCTAATACTAATATAAAATACTTATTACAAGCATATTATTACATAGATTAAAACAAAATCAACTAATTTGATGCGTTTGTGTTTAATTGAAGATTTCATGCTAACTTTGTAAGAGATTATTCATTATTAACATGAGTTTTGGATAAGCCATACATCAAAAGCGAGGCAAATTAGAGATAATTGTCGTGATTCCGATTGCACAAAAGTTATCGGAAAATATAAAAGGATATATTCAAATGA
>JAISNL010000179.1 GCA_031276235.1 Prevotellaceae bacterium
TTATTGTATCAATAAATTTAACCTTTCATTGGATAAGGCTTTTTGTTAAATTTTATTAACGCAGATACCGTTGGGGGATGCATTTTCCTGTCAGGCTTTATGTTATTGACAATTCAAAATATGAATTGTTTGCCTCATATCGACTTAAAACAAGTTTTAATTCAGGTCTTCAAATGAATAATGCTTTGCTGTGTTTGTGCTTTGGCGTTAAGTTTTGATATGTTATTGAAAATAATTAAAACGATAGCATCTGCGGTTTTGCGGATGCTATTTTTCTTTGTTTGTTCCTTATGAATCATTCGAATTATTAATCAACAGTAATTATAAATGAAATTGACAGAAACGCACCTTCTTTTTTAAAGCGTTCATACTCCGAATAATCCACTCTATTTCCGTATGCGTCTTTCCGCTTGTTTTGTTCTGATTACAAAGAAACTTTTTGAGCGGAGAAATTCAAAACGCCCCGCTCTTTATTTTTTACCTGACAGTAGCGATATTTTTCAACTCTCAATTTTAGTGCAAAAACAGTAATTCTCTGTATTTGGGCAGCGACCACATTGCATCGTCAACTTCAAGTTCCAGCTTGTCAATATGGTAGCGAATGGAATCAAGATAAGGCAATACTTTGCCTGAATATACTTTTGCTTTTTCAACAAAATCTTCAATCACATTTGCTTTTTTGCGTTCTTCAATCATATCTTCAACCTGAGTACGGATTTCCTTTACGTGCAGCGATATTTCCTTAAGCGTATTCAATTGCGGTTCAACAAGCTGTTTAAACTCTTCCTGACTGTAAAATTCTTTCAATCCTCTGATATTTTCTATCAGTACGTTTTGGTATCTAATGGCTATCGGTATGATGTGATTTATTGCCAAATCGCCCAGTACGCGCGATTCTATCTGTATTTTCTTCATGTACGTTTCGTTCAGAATTTCGTGTCGCGCTTCAAGTTCTTTTTCAGAAAGTATATTGAATTGAGCAAAAAGTTTTCGCGAGCTTTCGAGCAAATAAGCTCCGAATGCTTCGGTGATGTTGTTGATGCTTTTCAATCCTCTTTTTTCTGCTTCCTTGTGCCATTCGGGGCTATAGCCGTTGCCATCAAACAAAATGTTTTTCGATTCTTTTATAAACTTGCGCAAAACCTGAAATATTGCTTCGTCTTTTTTCAGTCCCTTTTCGATAAGCGCTTCTACTTCGCTGTAAAATCGTGTTAGTTGCTGTGCAACCGCTGCATTCAACACTATCATCGACGATGCGGGATTGCTTGACGAGCCTACAGCTCTAAATTCAAATCTGTTGCCCGTAAATGCAAATGGAGATGTGCGGTTTCGGTCGGTATTGTCGGGCATTATTTCCGGAATTTTGCCTACAATGTTCAATTTTAAATCTGTTTTTTCGTCTGGCGTCATTTTTTTAGTACTTATTGTATTTTCGAGCGAATCTAAAACTTCTGATAATGTTTTGCCCAAAAATACCGACAAGATACTTGGAGGCGCTTCGTTTCCGCCAAGTCGATACGAATTTGAAAGATTTGCTACGCTCGACATCAGCAAATATCCGTGTTCGTGAGCGGCGCTTATAGTGCATATAAAAAATGTAAGAAACTGCAAGTTTGTGCGCGGCGTTTTTCCGGGTGATAAAAGATTTTTCCCCTTGTCTGTCATCATCGACCAGTTGCTGTGCTTGCCCGAACCGTTGATTCCTGCAAAAGGTTTTTCGTGGAAAATTACTTTCAGATGGTGCTGTTTGGCTATTCGTTTCATCAGCGACATTAATATCAGATTGTGGTCTATTGCCAGATTTGCATCTTCAAACGAAGGCGCACATTCAAACTGGTGGGGAGCAACTTCGTTGTGGCGCGTTTTCAAAGGTATTCCCAACTTGTATGCTTCTGTTTCCAAATCTTTCATAAAAGCGGATGCACGCGAAGGAATTGACCCGAAATAATGGTCGTCAAGTTGCTGGTCTTTTGCTGAAGTATGCCCCATTAGGGTTCGTCCTGTTTGCAGCAAATCGGGACGCGCATAGAACAGAGCATTGTCAATCAAAAAATATTCCTGTTCCAAGCCCAGCGTAGAAAATACGCGTTTTACATCTCTGTCGAACAACTGACAAACTTTTGTCGCCGCTTTGTCCAATGCTGCATGAGCTTTGAGCAGAGGCGTTTTCAGGTCGAGCGATTCTCCCGTATATGATACGAAAACAGTAGGAATACAAAGCGTTTTGTCAATTATGAACGCCGGAGACGAAGGATCCCATGCCGTATATCCTCGCGCTTCGAAAGTATTGCGCAGCCCGCCGCTCGGAAAACTTGATGCATCCGGTTCTTGCTGCACAAGCAAATCGCCTTTGAAACTTTCAAAGACACTCGAATTTTTATCGAGTTCGATAAATGCATCGTGTTTTTCGGCTGTAGCCTCGTTCAGCGGCTGAAACCAGTGCGTGTAGTGAGTAGCGCCGCGTTCTACCGCCCAGTTTTTCATTCCTGCGGCAATGAAGTCGGCATATTTTCTGTCTATTTTTTCACCGCCGTCAATTGCATTTTCAACAGCGGCAAAGGCATCTGCCGATAAATACTTGCGCATAGTGTCTCTGCTGAAAACATTTATTCCGAAATATTCCGAAATTTTTGTATCTGTCACGTGAAATCTTTCAGCGTGATGTTTTGCACATTCTTTCAGTGCATCAAACCGTAAATTTGTGTTTTTTGCCATAAATACCTTTAAAATTTTATTAATATTGCTGCAAAAGTAATTATTTTTCGATACATAGACTAATTTTATGGGGGTATGTTGGAAAAAAGTTTATAATTTATGTTGCGGCGATATAAAAAACAGGCATTCGCTATTATCAAAAACAAATCTGTGTATGTTGATAACTTTTTGCAACAAAAATTTGCTTATTAACACAGTTCATTGCGAATGAAACTTGGGTCGAAGACAACGACACATTTTTTTATGTATTGCCTGAAAATCATTTGCAGGTTAAACTCTTGAAAATTAAATTTTGTTCAAAGTTTATTCTAAAATACTGTTCGCTGCGGTCAGTAAAACGATCAAAGTTCAAAAAGTTTTTTCTAACTTTGAGGCAGGAAAAACAGCCGAAAGCGGTAGCAATAAAATTTTTACGACATGCTTTGAGGTTTTTAAATTTCGCAGTATTTAAAACACTGTAAATTAATGATATAATATTTAAGTAATAGTTGATTATCATAATTTTTCGGGGTTAACATAGTCGCTAAATTGCTAATAATAAACCTATTACGCATTTTTTGATGTTATTTAACAACTATTTCTTTTATAACCAAATAATTATATCGTTTTATAACGAAGTGTTGAATTGAAGAACACAAAAAAAACTTGGATTATCAATTTCTCAAAAAAGCGATGGGTTGGTATTTTGCATGGGTACTATTGCATTTAGGGCTTTTATTAATATGTTCAACAGGTATATTTGATAGAAATAATATGGGTGTAAGCAAATTTTGGTCATTTGATTCGTTAAATTCTTATTATTCTAACTTAAAAGTAGCATATTACGACATAACAGAGTTTTTGGTTTATACTATTTTTCCTTTGGCAATTTTAATAATTTGGAGTATGATACGTTCACAATCGAAAAAAGAAGAAAAGTAATGGTATGCCGACAACAAAAGGAGTATTAGATAAAATAAATGGGATAGATTTATCTTATTATCCATTTGCAGAAGTTCAGGAGTTAATTAGAAGCCTAGGGAAGAATAGTTCTCTTATTTTCACTTTACATTATGGCAAAATATTAACAAGGGCAAGACCAGGTCGCGGTTATACTCAAATATCAGAATTGTCATATCTCCCACAAGACAAAAATACAAAATGTCAACGCGCCAGTACACCTAATAAAACGATGTTTTATGGAACACTTGTTCAAGAGGGAGAATCATTAGATAAAGCCCGAATGATTGCAGCAAGTGAATGCTCTTCATTATTAAGAAGTGTAGTAGATACAAAGGGAATAGAAAAAATAACTTACGGAAGATGGAGTGTGCTTAAAGACATCAATTTAGTTGTAATCCTTGATGAAGAAATTTATGCGGAAAGTCCTACAAACCCATTATTGACCGAATTAAAAAAAGCATATTCTAAATTTATTGGTACTGTACCTGATATTGAAGATAATGTAAAACAAATTTCCAATTTTTTTGCAAAAGAATTTTCCAAAGATGATATCAAAAATGATTATGATTATTTTATTTCAGCAGTTTTTACAGAGGTTATAAAAATGACCATGGTTATGATGGAGTTATGTATCCTTCTGTTAGAACAGGTGGACAGTGGGGTTTTAATGTTGCTATTAAACCTGAAATTGTAGATAATAATATGATTTTAGATCTTGTCTTGGAAACTACATTATATAAAAATGGCGAAAATGCTATCTTGTTGGATGATAAAATATCGAAATTATCAACATGGGATTTTGTTGAAACACCTCAATTGCCACAAGAAGAAATATGCAAACAATTAAATATAAAAAAACTATCTGAAATAACAGATGGATGAAACAGCATAAGCGCTACATCGACATTAGCAAAAAAGAAACAGAATTCCGTCAGGAATTCAAGTTCGGTAGAACTTACAAAGCAAACATTTATATTTGTCATTACAAATCAATCGTCAATTTTCAATTAAATTGTACCTTTGCAAAAAAATAATTCAAAATAAAGAAAAATGGAAACAGTTGTAAGTGGCATCCGCCCTACGGGAAACCTGCATTTGGGCAATTATTTCGGCGCTTTGCGCAATTTCATAAAAATGCAGAACGAAAACAGATGCTTTTTTTTTGTTGCCGATTTACATTCGCTAACCACACATTCCAAGCCTGCCGATTTGTCGGGTAGTGTGAAACAGATTCTTTCGGAATACATAGCATCGGGACTCGATCCCGACAAAGTTACACTGTTTGTGCAAAGCGATGTTCCCGAAATTTCGGAAATGTATGTTTTGTTCAACATGCTTGCATACGTTGGCGAGTTGGAACGTACAGTATCGTTTAAGGATAAAGTGCGTAAACAGCAAAACAATGTAAATGCAGGATTGCTGACATATCCTGTGCTTATGGCGGTAGATATTTTGATACATCGTCCAAGCAAAGTTCCGGTAGGCAAAGATCAGGAACAGCATTTGGAAATGACTCGAATTTATGCGCGGAGGTTTAATAATCTGTACGGAGTAAAACTGTTTCCCGAACCTGACGCCTACAATTTCGGAAATGATTTGATAAAAATTCCCGGACTTGACGGCTCGGGGAAAATGGGCAAAAGCGAAAATAACGGAATATTTTTAATTGACGACGAACAGACAGTCACAAAAAAAGTGATGCGTGCCGTAACCGACAGTGGACCTGTTGTTCCAAATTCGGAAATGCCCGAAGTAATTCGCAATTTATTTACTTTGCTGAAAGTTGTTTCGTCGTCGGATACGGTACAATATTTTATTGATAAATACAATTCGTGCCAAATACGCTACGGTGAATTGAAAAAACAGCTTGCCGAAGATATTTGTAAAATAACATTGCCTATTCGCAAGCAAATTATTGATATAAGAGAAAATACTGAGTACTTGCAAAAAATTGCAAAACTTGGCGCAGAAAAGGCTCGCGAAAGCGCAGGCAAAACCTTATGCGAGGCAAAAAAAATAATAGGTTTCCATCGCTTTTGAATTATGCGCTACGCTAAAAAGAGAGATAAATTAAAAAAATCGCCCTGTTTTGCGCCGTGATTATTATTTCTTCAAAATGGCAGCGTCATACAATATATTACACTGCTTTTTGTTTTACAGTATTAAATTTATGCGAATATTTTGCGCAAATGAGGATAATTCAAAATATTTCATGTAAATTTGCGGCTTAAAAAAATTGCAGAAATCATAAAAATAAAATTATGGAACAAATTATTTCAATTCATGCGCGTCAAATATTAGATTCGCGCGGAAATCCTACGGTAGAAGCAGAAGTAACTACCGATGATGGTATTGTAGGTCGTGCAGCAGTTCCTTCCGGAGCATCAACAGGAATACACGAAGCTGTTGAACTGCGCGATGGCGACAAAAACAAATTCAACGGCAAGGGAGTGCTTAAGGCTGTTGAAAATATCAATACCGTAATTAACAGCGAACTTGCAGGCATAAGTATTTTTGAGCAACGCCTGATAGACGGCAAACTTATCGCTCTTGACAGCACCGACAACAAATCGCGGCTCGGCGCAAATGCAATTCTCGGAGTATCGCTGGCTTGCGCTCATGCTGCGGCAAAAACGCTTTATCAACCGCTTTTCCGCTACGCAGGCGGCGTAAATGCTCACGTGTTACCTATTCCAATGATGAATATCTTGAACGGCGGTTCGCATGCCGATAATTCCATCGACTTTCAGGAATTTATGATTATGCCCGTAAATGCGGAACGTTTCAGCGATGCATTAAGAATGGGCGCAGAAGTTTTTCATAATTTGAAAGATGTTTTGAAAAATAAAAACTATTCGACCAATGTTGGCGATGAAGGCGGTTTTGCTCCAAATCTCAAATCAAACGAAGAAGCGATAGAAGTAATTTTACTTGCAATAGAAAAAGCAGGCTACAAGCCGGGCGAAGATGTTTATATTGCGCTTGACCCCGCATCGTCCGAATATTATTTGCCAGATGAAAAAGTTTATCATCTTCACAAGTCAAGCGGCGAAAAACTTACGGCTGCTCAAATGGTTGATTACTGGAAAACATGGGTAAACAAATATCCTGTTATCTCTATCGAAGACGGAATGGCTGAAGACGACTGGGATGGCTGGAAAGCGTTAACAGACGCAATAGGCGATTGCTGCCAGCTTGTGGGCGATGATTTATTTGTTACAAATACTTTGCGTTTGCAGGCAGGAATTGACAGGAACGTTGCAAATTCAATATTGATAAAGGTAAATCAAATAGGGTCGCTTACTGAGACCATAGAAGCCGTTAATCTGGCTTGCAACAATTCTTATACTGCAATTATGAGCCATCGTTCGGGCGAAACCGAAGATACTACAATAGCCGATTTGGCTGTGGCGCTTAATACAGGCTTGATAAAAACAGGTTCAGCATCGCGTTCCGACAGGATTGCAAAGTACAATCAACTCTTACGCATTGAAGAACAACTCGGCAAACAGGCTGTTTATCCGGGCAAAAAATTTAAGTTTTTGAAATAGCATACGATTTTTATATTATAACCATATCAAAAAAAGCGAGGCTCTCCAAAAGCCTCGCTTTCCAATAAAAATTTTATAAAAAAAAATATAAAACAAACAAAAAAAATCTGAATTTAATTATATCTTAATTTTCGCCCTATCCGCAAAATAGTTTTTGTTGTAATCTTGTTCAATGCGCAAATTCGTTTTATAGATACGCCTGTGCGAAGTGAAATTTTGCTTAAAGTATCTCCTTTTTTTATTGTCCAAAAACGAGCTTTTGCCTGTTCTATAATGTACTCAAAAGTTTTTTTGATACTCATGCAATAAAACTCCATTTTCGGCTTATGGTTTTCAAAATCTATAAGGTCTTGAGGATTCATTGGATGCCCCAAATATCTGATTTCCCAATGCAAATGCGAACCTGTAGAGCGTCCTGTATTGCCTCCGAGCGCAATAGCATCGCCGGGTTCAACTATTTGGTTATTTTCAACAAGAACTTTGCTCAAATGTCCATATACAGTTTCTAAACCGTTGTAATGACGAATTATTATGAACTTTCCATATCCTTTGCGGCGTCCGTTGTTACCGATAACGCGTATCATTCCGCGCATTGGAGCTACAACAGTATCGCCCGTAAGCAATTTCAGGTCTATTCCGTTATGATTTCTGCCTCTGCGGTATCCGAATGTTGATGTTACGTGCATGGGTTTGCTAAGCGGATAAACAAAATCGCACAGTTCTAACTCAACAGTATCATCAAGTTTTGTTACATCAATATTGTAGGGATTGACTTTTGAATTTGTCCAGAACGGATAGATGTCGGATGCAGGAATGTTGTAATTAATAATTGAATCGGTAAGTTTCAAAAGTTTTTCTTCAGAATATGTTTCGGCATCATCGCCGCCGCCTATGTCTTCTTCTTCAAACTCTTCATCAATATTATCATCATCATCCGCAATCTGGTCGGCGCTGTCGTCTTCAGGCGATAAACCGGCATCATCAACAAAAACAGTGTCGAATATTTTTTGTGTAACATGCTTTGTTAAAATTTTTATTGCACATTTGTCCAAATAAACCGTATCATTTACGCTTACAATTGTATCGCGTTCATTTGTCAGCGATATTATTGTTTTTGTCAAGTTTGCTGTTGCAAGCGTATCTGCCGTAATTTCATGTGCCGTCATTATCGGCGGCGTAAGCAGCACAATAAATATCGACAATATTTTCAGATATTTCATCATTCCATATTTTATGTATCTATGTTTGCATATTTTGCATGTGTTTCAATAAATTCTCGGCGAGGAGGAACGTCATCGCCCATAAGCATAGAAAAAATTCTGTCTGCTTCGGCTACATTGTCTATTGTTACCTGCCGCAAAATTCTGTTTGCCGGATTCATTGTGGTATCCCACAGTTGTTCGGGGTTCATTTCGCCCAGACCTTTGTATCTTTGTACGGTGATTCCCGATTCTTTTCCTTTTCCCATATCGTCAATTGCTTTGAGTCTGTCATCTTCTGTCCAGCAATAGCGTGCATCTTTTCCTTTTTTCACCAGATACAGCGGCGGGGCTGCAATATAGAGGTATCCGTTTTGTATAAGTTCTTTCATATAGCGGAAGAAGAATGTCATAATCAATGTATCGATATGGCTTCCATCCACATCGGCATCGGTCATTATTATTACTTTGTGATAGCGGAGTTTTTCCATGTTCAGCGCTTTTGAATCTTCTTCTGTGCCTATTGTAACGCCGAGCGCTGTATATATGTTTCTGATTTCTTCGCTTTCAAACACTTTGTGTTCCATTGCTTTTTCTACGTTAAGAATTTTACCGCGTAGCGGAAGTATTGCCTGAAACAGTCTGTCGCGTCCGCTTTTTGCAGAGCCGCCCGCCGAGTCGCCTTCAACCAAAAACAGTTCACAGGCTGCTGCATCTCTGCTGGAGCAGTCGGCAAGTTTGCCCGGCAATCCGCTTCCCGACAGAGGCGATTTGCGCTGAACCATTTCGCGGGCTTTGCGTGCGGCGTTACGGGCTGTTGCCGCAAGTATTATTTTTTCTATAATGATTTTTGCATCTTTGGGATTTTCTTCCAGATAGTATTCGAGCGCGGCGCTTGTAGCCTGCGATACTACTGCCTGTACTTCGCTGTTGCCAAGTTTTGTTTTGGTCTGTCCTTCAAATTGGGGTTCGGCTACTTTTACAGAAATAATCGCCGTTAAGCCTTCGCGAAAGTCGGCAGGGTCTATATCAAATTTCAACTTTGACAGGAATCCGTTTTTTTCGGCAAAGCTTTTCAATGTTGTTGTAAGTCCGCGTCGGAAGCCTGTAAGATGGCTACCGCCTTCTATTGTATTAATATTATTTACGTAAGAATGAATATTTTCGGTATATCCCGAATTGTATTGCATTGCTATTTCTACGGGGATGCCTGCTTTTTCGGTTTCCAGATATATTGGCGTTTCGGTAAGGTGTACGCGATTTCCATCGAGATATTGAACAAATTCTTTTAATCCGTCTTTTGAATAGAAGCTGTCGTGTACAAATGTTTTTTCTTCGTTTCCGTCCGTTTCTGTTTCGTTTCGGTAGTCCGTAATATTAAGTCTGATGCCTTTGTTCAGATAAGCCAGTTCGCGCAGCCGCGAGGCAAGAATATCGTATTTATATTCCAGCGTGGCATTAAATATTTCGGGATCGGGATGAAAAGTTATTGTAGTTCCTGTCTTATCGCTTTCGCCTACAATTTTCACATCATATTGGGGAATTCCTTTTCTGTATTCCTGTCTGAAATGTTTACCGTTCTGAAAAACATCGGCAATCAGGTGAGTAGAAAGTGCGTTGACGCACGATACGCCTACGCCGTGCAAGCCTCCTGAAACTTTATAGCTTCCTTTGTCAAACTTGCCGCCTGCATGAAGCATTGTAAGCACAATTTCGAGCGCCGACCTGTTTTCTTTTTTGTGTATTCCGGTAGGAATGCCGCGCCCGTTATCAACTACCGTTATTGAATTGTCTTTGTTGATATAAACGTCTATTTGAGTACAATATCCTGCAAGCGCTTCGTCAATAGAGTTGTCTACTACTTCGTAAACTAAATGATGCAAACCTCTTTCGCCTATATCTCCTATATACATGGATGGACGTTTGCGCACAGCTTCCAGCCCTTCCAAAACCTGAATATTGTCTGCCGTATAATTTGCTGTCGGCGGAATGTTTTGTAATTCCAAATCTGTATTTTCCAATTCTGACATAATATTTTATAAAATTCGTGTGATATAATCCTTATATGACTTGCAAAGGTATAAAAATACTTGCAAAGTAAAACTTTTTTTATTAACAGTATTTGTTATTAATTTGAAATAAAGGTTATTGTAGCCTTATATTATATGTGTAATTTGTACTGTAACGCTATATAAAGTGCGCATCTTGGGCTTTTGCTGTTGCTGGCCATTATTTGCGATTTGCCGTTAAAAGTCGGCACGGAACATGCGTATTCAATGCTGTTGAATAACGTTTTTATATCATCTCTACAAATTAATTGCACAAATAGTTTTAAGAGTTGGATTTGGTTGAAGCATTTTGGAAAACAGCCTTCAGAATTTTCCAATTCGTTCATACATAGATGAAATATATCGATTGTGTGTGATATTTTTTCGCATATACCACCAGACTCGCTCAACAGGGTTTAAATCAGGCGAATAAGGAGGAAGATAGCGTATTTCCAAGTTGCGATGTATATCCAAAAATCCTTTCAGTTTTTTTGCGTGATGAAAGCGAAC
>JAISNL010000129.1 GCA_031276235.1 Prevotellaceae bacterium
AAAGATTGTGAATTTCGTTATATCTGTACAGATTGCAGGATTTTTATCAAAGATAAAAACAATATTTATTCACAACCAAAACATTGCCACTATAATCCATATATCGCCAAATGGAAAAATGAAGATGGTTATATTACGGTTGAGGAATGGCTAAAAAACAATAAATAAGTATGTCTCCTTTCCCCTCATATCAGCAATTAGACGCAATGGATTGCGGTGCAACATGTTTGCGAATGATTTGCAAATATTACGGCAAAACTTTTGCTGCTGCTACTTTGCGCGAGCGTTGTCATACCACGCGCGAAGGCGTTTCTATGTTGGGAATAAGCGATGCCGCCGAAAGCGTTGGTTTTCGCACTGCCGGAGTAAAAATCACCTTCGAGCAACTCTGCGCCGAAGCTCCGCTGCCTTGCATTGTACACTGGAATCAGCAGCATTTTGTTGTTGTTTACAAAATCAAAAAATCGAAAAACTCCGAAAATACAATAATATACGTTGCCGACCCTGCGGCAGGGCTTTTGGAATATCGCAAAGAAGCGTTTTTGAAATGTTGGCTCTCAACATTAGACGAAAAATCGCAAAAATGCGGAGCGGCGCTTTTGTTTGAGCCTGCGCCTCAATTCTACGCAGAAGAAGGCGATGATGACAAAAAAGGACTGCAATTATCGTATCTTGTAAAATATCTTAAACCTTACAAACGTTATCTCGTTCAGCTTGCTTTGGGCATGTTAACAGGAAGTATTTTAAGTTTGATATTGCCCTTTCTTACTCAGGCAGTTGTAGATACGGGCATAGGCACAAACAATCTGAATTTTATAATCGTAATGCTCATTGCTCAGGTTATGCTCACCATAGGACAAATGGCAAACAGCCTTATACGCAGTTGGTTAATGCTTCACATGACTACGCGCATAAGTATAACTCTGATTTCCGATTTTTTGAGCAAACTGATGCGCCTGCCAATTTCGTTTTTCGACAGCAAAATGATAGGCGATATTATGCAGCGCATAGGCGATTACAACCGCATACAAACCTTTCTTACAGGTTCATTGCTGAGCATAGTTATGGCTTTGGTAACTTTTGTAATTTACGGTTGCGTAATGGCTGGATATGATTTGGGAATACTTGGTATTTTCCTTACAGGCAGTATTTTATATATCGGATGGATATTGATATTTATGAAACGCCGCCGCAAATTGGATTACATGCGATTTCAGGAAGCGGCTGCCAATCAAAGCAATATAGTACAGTTGATTTCGGGAATGCAAGATATAAAACTTAACAACTGCGAAAAGCAAAAACGTTGGGAATGGGAACGTATTCAGGCAAAACTTTATAAAATCAGCGTAAAAGGCTTGTCGCTTCAACAAACGCAAACCATAGGCGGACTGTTCATTGACCAGACGAAAAACGTTTTCATATCCTTTCTTGCGGCAAGCGCAGTTATCAACGGTAGCATGACATTGGGAATGATGACCGCTTTGCAATACATAATAGGACAGTTGAACGCACCGCTGTCGCAATTCATATCGTTTGTACAGGCAACGCAGGATGCAAAAATAAGCCTCGAAAGGTTAAATGAAATTCATACCAAAGATGATGAAGAACCAGCAAACGCTGAAAAAATACGAACAATTCCAGCAAATGCCGATATACAGTTGAAAAACATTGTTTTTCAGTATGACGGACCTCATTCCGAAAAGGTTTTGAATAATATAAATCTCACAATACAGGCAAATAAAGTTACGGCAATTGTTGGTACAAGCGGTAGCGGAAAAACAACCATGCTGAAACTGATTTTGGGATTTTACAGACCTGTTGAAGGTGATGTTTTGCTTGGCGGCAAAGGGCTTGAAAAATACAGCGACAGCTGCTGGCGAAGTCAATGCGGAGTTGTGATGCAGGAAGGTTACATATTTTCAGATACGATAGCAAACAATATCGGCGTGTCAGACGAAATTCCCGATATGCAGCGTGTGCAAAAATCGGTTGAAATAGCCAATATCACAGAATTTATCAACAGTTTGCCATTGGGTTACAACACAAAAATAGGAATGGACGGACACGGATTAAGCACAGGACAGAAACAGCGTTTGCTTATTGCTCGCGCCGCTTACAAAAATGCAAAATATCTGATTTTCGATGAAGCCACAAATTCGCTCGATGCCAACAACGAAAAGTTTATTATGGAAAAACTGAAATATCTGTTTGCCGGCAAAACGGTAATTATTGTTGCGCATCGGTTAAGTACCGTTAAAAATGCGGATAACATAGTAGTTTTGGACAAGGGCAAAATTGTAGAAGAAGGCAATCACAGAGAACTTGTTGAACGGCGCGGACATTATTATAATCTTGTAAAAAATCAGTTGGAACTGGGAAATTAACACTACAGACTCTTGTCTGCTGATATAAAAATTTGATAATGTTAAAATGAAATTTTCAATTTTCTGTGGAAGACAAAAAATACATTATAATATTATACGCTATAATACAATAATTTAATATGTTATTTGTATGTTTCTTATTAAGCTGATATGAGTTTATAGAGAAAGAAAATAAATGATTTTTTTTATTTCAGACTGAATCTCATTTTTACCAAAAACGAAATCGGACGCAATTCATAACTATAAACATAATCAGATATATCACTGTATGATGCTGATTTATATACTTTTTCATTAGTTAAATTGCAGGCTTCCAGAATATAATCTACACGTTTTGTTCTGTAACTGAAATAAGCATCTGTAAAAAACATCGATTTGCCACCTTCTAATATTGCATTATTATAAAAATGTTCGACGCTAACGGTAAAAGTGAACTTTTTTGAAATAAAAATATTCAATGAAGAATTTTGCATAATATTTTTTATGGGCAAAAATTCTTCATCATCGTTTTTTATTTTTGCTGTGTTCCGTCCAAACGAGATATTATATTCCAAACTTCCTGTTTCACCCAAACGCACATTTGCACTTGCTCCAGCGGTTATATAATTACTAATATATTTTAGCAAAACATCCTGACGCAGTAAATCGCTGAAATTTTTACGATACGAACAAAATAATCCAAATGTAGATGCAATATTGTCGTAACGTTTACTGATTTTCCCACTTATAATATAACCATCTAAAGTATTATTGATTTTTTGAGATGATATTTGCGATAATTCTCCAAAGTAATTGATACTTTTCATAAGTTTGTTTTTATTATTAAAATATATTGCGCTTAACGAACCGAATAATGATTTTATTGCATTGCCGTAGCTCATCGAAACATTATAATTTTGATATAAAGCATCATCCCTCAACCCGATGTTATTGATAATAGTACGATAATTGGTCATTATATAGCCACTATATGTATCGTAAAGATTTCCACTGTAATTAGAAATACTTGCTCCTGCTGAAATATTGGTATTTACATTCAATTTATACGATATTTGCAAATTTGGTTCTACAATAAATTTGTTGCGTTTGTTTTTTATGTCAATAATTTTATCGGTTGAATATTGAGTAAGAAAATACACAGGTATATTCATATCAATATGAAATAAATTCTTTCCTGAATACTTTAAATGCGGGCTGACAAACAATTTGAATTGATTCCATTGCATGTCATTGTGCAATGAATCGGCGCTCGAATAAGATTGATTATTGTCAAACGGCGTCAACATGCTTGTCATCTTTTCGATTTGCAAATCATATCCTCCGCTAATTCCAAAGTCAAATTGCCCATATTGCCGTGATGAAAATAAAGTTGTTTTTGATTTGAAGCTTGATGTATTCATTTCCTGCGAAGATCCTTCAAAATTGTTGTTATCATCGAAAATAAAAGGATAACGCAATGGTGTTACGTTAAGTCTCATATTGGATTTTGTAAAGTAATTGTTTGATAGCAAACTCAATCGCAGATTGTTGTAAACTTTTATAATAGCAAACTCGTCGGCAATGCTGAATTGAGGATTTTTGAAGTGTTGATAAACATCATCATTTTCGGTTTTCGCGGTGCCGTAATCTTTATTCCATTTTCCGTTTACCTGTAATTTATTTTTTATAAAAGCCGTTTTTGTATTTGCAAGATATTCGGCGCTCGCTTCAAATTTATCGGTTGCCGTGCGAGCAAGAATATATTCGGGAATGTATAATGTTCCTGTTGGCAAATGATATGTTGTTTGAGAATTTCCCAGTGAATTCTGTTTATCGTGAATGTAGAATGCATTTGCTTTTATATCCATATCTACATTTATACGTTTAAGCATATTTACAGTAACTGCATGAATACTGTTTTTCAAATATCGGCTTTGACTTATGTTAGGCGTTGATGGTCTTTGTATTCCAACTATCGATGAACTGTAATATTCCTGCGAATCGTCGGAGTGAGATATTAATTCTTCTGCAACATCATTCCCTGAATTATTGGTTTTATAAGTATTCATGGTTTGAAAGCTGCGGGTAAAATACATTACAACCAATTCGTTGTTCCACATCAAAGGTTTGTATCCACCGCCAACTTGCATAACCGCATTGAAGGTGCCTTTTACATTTTCTTTGAGCGTAAGGTTTATTGCTGCATTATCGGAATGTTGAACACCCTGTAAAACTTTTTTTGGTTGATGATTTTCGTAAACCTGTACTTTTGAAATATCGGTTGCCTGTATATTGTTTGTCGCTATTCCGTAGCGACCCTCGAACATGTCAAGATTTTCGATATAAAATTTGTTTATGGGTTTTCCGTTATAAGAAATTTGCCCGTTTGCAGAAACATCTATTCCCGGCATTTTCTTCAGCACATCTCCTATTGCACGGTCGCTTTGGTCGGCAAAACTTGGAACTAAATATTCAATAGTATCGCTGCGTCTGACAATCGGGTCGGCTTTTACTTTTGCTTCGCGTATTTGTAAGGCTTCACTTATAACATCAATATCAATATTTTGGCTTTTAGCCGAAATTACATGCCGCGTTTCGCGTATATTAAGTCCTGTAAGCAATATAAGTAACGAATCTGCTTTAATATTGCAGGTTATCGAATATTTACCACCGTCATCTGTTATTGCATAACCGTAAATTGCCGTTGCGTTTTTGTTTTGTATTATTACATTAACATCTGCAACAGGCTTATGAGTTAGTGTATCTCGCACAGTACCGCTAATTGTGATTTGTGCATTTGCATAAGAACAAATCATCAAAAAAGAAAAGGAAAACAATAATTTTTTCATAATTAAAATTTTGTTATTTGCATCTGCAAATGTAGAAATATTATTGCAATATGCAAAATATTTTTCATTCTAATTCGAGTTCAATAGATTAGATAAAACATCGATATTGTTAAAATTTCATAAACCAAAGTATTGGATTTTCATAAGTCATTATAAAACAGTATTTGTATTCAATACATTTAGTTATAAATTACAAGTAAAACGTATTTAATAATAACGAAAATTTATTAAACAAATATTACATATATGAACAATAAATTTACTAACTTTGTGGCACATAAATGTTAAATATAAACCTTATGAATAAATATATATCACATAAAATCAATCTGTTTTGGGAACAATTTTCTCAAAAATTGTCTTTTTTATGTAATAAAATTTCATATATGCATTATATTTGTAAAGATTTTATGCGCAGCATTTTACATTGCATGTCAATTCCAAAATTTAAAGCAATTACATCAAAAATATCTTGTTTATATATAATGATGATTTATTGCATTTACGCAAAAACCGATTATTACTAAGCCCCTTGCGGGGCGAAAAATATATATAAAAATCAAAACAATCTTAAAATTTTACCAAAGAAAACAAAATAAATTATTTAAAAATTAAAATTTTACAAATATGAAAAGGAATATCAAATTAAATAAACTGGCTAAAAATGCCATGAAAGAAAAAGAAATGAACCACGTTAGAGGTGGGTATCTTCAATGTTGTACATGTGGATGTAACGGCTCTTCTGCAACTGATTCTAACGGATACGCAAATAGCGGCAGTGGACTAAATAGTCCGGGAGGAGGTACAAAATACTGTACTGTAGTAGTAACTCCTTTATATCTTGTATTTAATCGGGTCTGCCTGAATTTCAGGCGGACCCTTTATGATTAATTTATGAAATTAATGATTATGAATATCAAAATAACAAAAACGCTTATATGTATTATATCAATATTGCTTGGTATAAATGCCTATTCTCAACATGATTACAGAGAAATTGAGTATTACCGTGGACCCGATACTAAAAAACTGATTGATACCTGCAAATATACTGTTACTTATAAATTTAAATTTGTCCGAGATACTATAAAAAAACAGCCTTATTTTGATAGGCAAATTTTGGAAATTGGTAATAAATATTCGCATTATGGAAGTATTTATGCCGATCAATTGGATTCTATTTGGTATAATTACAATAAAAATACAAAGGCAACTCGTCCCAACAAAGACCATACAAATGGGATTAATAGAGAAAAGGAACTTGGTTTGAAAGCCAACGAAAAAGCGAGTTATGAAGATTTTTATACAAATTATCCTAAAAAAGGCAATATGAGAGTCAGTACGGCTATATATCAAAATGAATACATATATGACGAACCTCTTTCAAAATTTGAATGGAAAATTCAAACAGACACAATGACGGTATTAGGATATAAATGTATAAAAGCAATAACAACATTCAGAGGTAGAGATTATGAAGTTTGGTTTACTCCTCTTATTCCTATACGGCGCGGTCCATGGAAATTTAACGGATTATTCGGACTGATATTAAAGGCAGTCGATACAAAAGGATATTTTGAATGGATGGCAATAGGAATTGAAAAAAACAAAGACAGATATATTTATATTCACGATTTGCAAAAAACAAAAGTACAAGTAATAAATAGAAATGAAGTGCAAAAACTTCAACGAAAATTGTGGGAAGATCCTATTGGCTTAAAACTTTTACAGGGGCAAGACTTTAAAGTAATAATTAATGGCAAAATTGTCAAACCGCGATCTGGTATTTATAAAGATGAATACATCCCACCTCTTGAATTAGAATAAAAGACCATGGAACAAGCCAAACTAACAATAAACGATGTAGAAAATGCCTCAATAAATTTAAAGCAAATAACTTTTGAAGTAACGGATGCCTGCAATTTACGGTGCAAATATTACATTATTACGTGCAAAATGCACTTAACCTAATTTATCAAAAACTTATTAAACAAATATTACATATATGAACAATAAATTTACTAACTTTGTGGCTAATAAATATAATTATTATGAATAAATATATGTTACATAAAATCAATCTGTTTTGGGAACAATTTTCTCAAAAATTGTCTTTTTTATGTAATGAAATTCCATATATGCATTATATTTGTAAAGATTTTATACGTAGCATTTTACATTGCCTGTCAATTCCAAAATTTAAAGCAATTACGTCAAAAATATCTTGTTTATATATAATAATGATTCATTGCATATACGCAAAAACCGATTATTACTAAGCCCCTTGCGGGGCGAAAAATATATCTAAAAATCAAAACAATCTTAAATTTTACCGAATGAAAACAAAAACATATTATTAATTTTTTAATCTATTATAAAATGAAAAAAAATATCAAATTAAATAAACTGGCTAAAAATGCCATGAAAGAAAAAGAAATGAGCCACGTTAGAGGTGGAAGTACATGGTGTGGATGTGGATGTATAGGTCCATCTGGTATTTATGCAAATAGAGATGCCAATCATGAACATGGTTGGTGGAGTAGAGGAATTTCAAGAGATGAGCAATATCTTAGATTCGATTGATATTAGCTAGTTAATACAGGCTGTATAAACACTTGCAATACAGCCTGTATTTCTATTATTTAAACACATTTGAAATTATGACAAGAATATATTTACTGAGTATTATATGTTTGTTTTTGAATATGATTGTGTATGCACAGAATATGTTAGATGTGTCATATCGTGATTATTCTAAAAAAACAAAATTGGACAACTGCAAGTATAGTATTATTTATTCCTACAAATTTACTATTGATACAGTAAAAAAAGAATATTATTATGATCGTCAAACTTTGGAAATAGGCGAACAATATGCTCACTATTATAGCATTTATGCTGATAGAATTGATTCTGTTGACCATAACATGTTAACACAAAAAACATCTTTACCTAATAAGGATGGTAGTGATGGGTATAACCCAATGAGAGAAGCGAATATGCAAAGTAACGAAAGTGCTATTTATGATGATTATTGGTTTAATTATCCTCAAAAAGGGATGCTTACTGTTGAAAAAGTATTTTTTACAACAACATATATTTATGAAGAAAACATACCTCAATTTGAATGGAAATTACAACCAGATACAGCAACTATATTGGGTTATAAATGCATAAAAGCAACAACAACATTCAGAGGTAGAAATTATGAAGTTTGGTTTACGCCGTTTATTCCAATACGTCAGGGTCCTTGGAAATTCAACGGATTGCTGGGATTGATACTGAAAGCGACAGATACAAAGGGATATTTTGAATGGATGGCTACAGGAATTGAAAAAAATATTAATAAATCAATATATAATTATAAGCATAATGCCAATACATATAAGTATGTACAAAGAGAAGATATCCAAAAATTAAATGATAAACGATGGAAAGATCCTGTCGGTTTATACATCTCACTAGGCATGAAATTATTTGTAAAGGGGTCTGATGAAAAAACAAAATCAGATATTATTCAAAATCCTTATATTCCTCAACTTGAATTAAAATAAAAGACTATGGAACAAGCCAAACTAACAATAAATGATGTAGAGGATGCATTAATAAACTTAAAACAAGTAACTTTAGAAGTAACGGATGTCTGCAATTTGCGGTGCAAATATTGCGGATATGGTGATTTGTATTTTGGTTATGATAAACGCCAAGATAAATATTTATCATTCGACAAGGTGAAAACGCTGATTGACTGGCTGGTGTATATCTGGAAATTTTTTAAAACAGTTTCTTATATGCCAACAACAACTATTGGTTTCTACGGGGGAGAACCTTTAATGAATATTGATTTAATAAAGCAAACTGTTGAGTATGTAGAAAATTTGAAAATCAACAGAAATTTTCTTTTTGCCATGACAACCAATGCTGTACTGCTCGACAAATATATGGATTATATTGCCGAAAAAAAGTTCAACACGCTTATAAGCCTTGACGGCAACAGCGAAGGACAGAGTTACCGCGTAAATCACAGCGGGCGCAATTCATTTGATACTGTTTATCGTAATGTAAAACTTTTACAGCAGGAGCATCCCGAATACTTTGCCGAACATGTAAATTTTAATGCTGTATTGCACAATCGCAACAGCGTAGAATCCACTTACAGCTTTATAAAAAACGAATTCGGCAAAACGCCGACAATGTCCGAACTGAACAATTCGAACATTCGTAGCGATAAAATAGAAGAATTTAACCGCACATATCGTAATAAATCTGAAAGTTTGTATCAGTCTGAAAATTACGAAAAACTTGCGGAAGATATATTTATCGGCGAGCCGCAAACAGAAAATCTTTTACTGTTTCTACATCAGTACAGCGGCAATACTTTTAGAGATTATAACGATTTGTTTATTGATAAAAACGAACTGCGATACCGCCCTACAGGAACATGTACGCCTTTTGGCAAAAAAATATTTTTAACAGTAAATGGAAAAATTATACAGTGTGAGCGAATTGATCATAATTTTGCTGTGGGTAATGTGGAAAATGGCAAGGTAAACCTTGATTTTGACTATATTGTCAACCGTTTTAATGCGTATTTAGATAAACTTTCAAAGCAATGTAAAGTTTGCTATCGTAAAAAATCATGTACTCAATGTATGTATTATATTCCTGATATTGACAATAATAAGCCTGTTTGTCATGGTTTTATGAATAAAACTGATTTTGAAAATTATAAATCGTATTGTATGTCGCATTTAGCAAAGAAACCTTATCTGTATAAAAAACTGATGACAGAAATACTTGTAGAATAAAGGTATAAAATGAATAATAAATATTTAAAGCATGAATAAAAAATTGACAATATATTCCGATACTTTTATTTGGATAAAGAAACCCAAAGGATTGATATACAATTCTCAAAATGGACATTATTTGTTATTTCAACCAACAAGTGAAATTGAAAGTATATGTAAATATTTGAACAATTTTGATAATCTTTACAGCATAATTTTCGATGATGAAACGTTAAATTCGGAAACGCAGAAATTTATGCAAAATATTGAAGAAAGGCATCTTGGAATATTAACAAATGTAGAAGCAAATATTGTTTCACTGCCGCCTTTGCTTAATATTTTGAACGCTGTAGAAAAATTAAAAGCAGATAAAAGCCGTTCCGAAAGCGAAAATATATTGAAATACTTTTCAGCATTAACTGTTTATACAGGAGGAAAATGCGCAAATACAAACTATTATAAGCAGACATTTTATCCGTGTAATTCAAACGAAGTTTTGACTTCCGAAACAATAATAAATTTTTTAGACAATATTCAATCTCAATATCTTAATAGTATTAATATTGTTTTTTCGGATATTCTGAATTATTCCGATGCACAGGTTTTAATTGATTATCTGGAATCACTGCAAATACCGACAACAATTTATGTTCATTATACTGAAATAATGATAAATAATAGATTTTTAGATAAACTACGAAACAATAATTTAACCGTGAAAATAATTTGTGAAATAGATAAAGATTTACAAAATATTTTGTTGTTTTGTAAAAATGAATCATATCATTATAATTTTCTGATAAAGAATGAAGAAGAATACAATATATTAGAAGAAATGATTGAAAATTTACAAATTAAAAAATATACTGTTATTCCTGTTTTTGATAATAATTTGCAATTTTTTGAAGAACATGTTTTTGTAAACGAAAGTGATATTTTAGCAACCAAACTCAGTAAGCGCGAAATATTTGCACATCAGGCTTTGAATACAAATTTTTGGGGAGCGCTTACAGTTTTACCCGATGGAAAAGTATATTCAAATTTGCATAATGAGTCTGTTGGAACAATTAACGATTCTATTTATGATCTAATCTTGAATGAATTTCATAACAATTATTCATGGCGCTTGATAAGAAATCAAAAACCATGCTGCGATTGTATATATCAATGGTTATGTCCGTCGCCATCTAATTATGAATTTGTGATTGGGCGAATGAATTTATGCAATTATTACAATATGCAAAAATGAGACAATGATTATAAACCATAATAAATTATTACCTTTAAAAATGCCAAACGAAGAACACAAATCAAAGGCTGAACGATATTTTCACAGCGAGGAGGCAAGCGATATTCTCGGCTCATTGCCGACTTGGATAATTCGCCGCGGAATAACCGTTATATTTTTGATTTTTGTCGGACTTTTAATCGGTTGTTACTTTATCAAATATCCGCAAACGGTTGATGCGCCTGTGATAATTACAACATTAAATCCGCCTGCCGACTTAATTGCCCGCGCCGAAGGTCGTCTTGACACAATCTACGTTGCCGATGGACAGAATGTAAGAAAAAATGATGTAATAGCCTTGCTGTATAATACTGCCGATTATTCTGCGGTGCAAAGTGTTAAGGACAGTTTGAAACTGTCGTATCAAAAGAATTTTTCTGAAACAGTATTTGAAAAATGGATGGAAAAATCTTACAGACTTGGCGA
>JAISNL010000135.1 GCA_031276235.1 Prevotellaceae bacterium
AAAGATTGTGAATTTCGTTATATCTGTACAGATTGCAGGATTTTTATCAAAGATAAAAACAATATTTATTCACAACCAAAACATTGCCACTATAATCCATATATCGCCAAATGGAAAAACGAAGATGGTTATATTACTGTTGAGGAATGGCTAAAAAACAATAAATAAGTCGCTACTTAACAACTCTGTACATTATTGATATATAATAAAACAACAGCAAAAATATTGGGGAAATAATGTGAGACTTTATGTTTTCCTGCCAATTTGGAAAAACATTTTTATTTGTTTATGGTGATTGAGGATTTTATGTTAATTTTGCAATTAGATTTTTAAAAATTTGAATCAATCACCCAATATATAAATATCAAATGGGAAGCATAAAAAAACTTGCAGGCGAAACAGCAATTTACGGCATGACTACAATAGTTGCGCGTATTATAAATTTCTTCTTTGTGCCTCTTTATACTCGCGTAATTGACACGGATGCTTTCGGCGTGTATTCCGAAATTATTTCATATATTGCCATTTTGCAGGCGCTTTTTGCGTTTGGGATGGAAACGGCGTTTTTTCGTTTTGCAAGCAAAGACAAAAATAATGCGAACAAAGTATTTTCTACAATTCTTTTATTTCTGGCATCTACGTCTCTGGCTGTGCTGGCGGCGGGAATTATATTTGCAGGCGATATCGCAGATGCCTTCGGATATTTCGGACGCGGAGAACTTGTGTGGTGTTCGGCGGCAATATTGGCAATCGACAGTTTCACTTCGGTAATCTTTGCCCGATTGCGGTATCAGCAAAAAGCATGGAAATTCGGCATATTCAAAATAATTAAAATCCTGTCGGAAACATCTCTTAATCTTGTTCTTTTTCTCGGTTTTCCGGCTTATGCGGCGGCGCATCCCGATTCATTCATGCTGAAATTTCTTTCGCCTGTTCCCGATGGCGGATATATTTTATTTGCCATTCTTGGCAGCTGCATTATTTCGTTACTGCTTTTTTTACCGGTATTATTCAAAACAAAATTCAGCTTCTCCCCTACTCTGTTGAAACAGTTAATGATATACTCACTTCCTGTTGTGCTGTCGCAACTGCCGGGCGTTTTGAACGATGTTACCGACCGTATTTTATTCAGATTTTTTTCGCCAGAAGGCGAATCAGGCATCAATTTGGTAGGAATATTCAGCGCAAACGCAAAATTAGCCGTATTTATGACTTTATTCGTTCAAATGTTTCGTTTTGCAGCCGAACCTTTCTTTTTCAACCAAAGCAACAAAGACAATCAAAAGCAGATATATGTGGACGTGATGAAATATTTCGTCATTGCCTGCGTTTTTATTTTTCTTCTTGTCGCTCTTTATCTTGATATATTCAAATTATTTATCGGCAATGCTTTTCGCGTTGGCATTGGAGTTGTACCGATTATGCTTTTGGCAAATATCCTTCTCGGCATTAATTTTAATTTGTCGATGTGGTATAAAATTTCGGAACAAACAAAGTTTGCCGTCAATATTACGCTTTCAGGCTTGCTTGTAACAATTGCAGTAAATGCCGTATTTATGCCTCATTTCGGATATTATGCCGCCGCTTGCGGACATTTTTTGTCGTATCTGACAATGATTGTCGTCAGTTGGCGACTGTGCAAAAAACATTATTTTATTCCCTACAAATGGAAAACCATAACCTTATATATCGTATTTGGAATTATACTGTTTGCCTTATCTCGCATTGTTGCCACACAAAACTATTTGCTTAATTTTGCGCTGAATAGCGTATTTATTCTTATATATTTATATTTTGTAATAAGAAAAGAAAAAATTGATATAAAACGCATAAAATATTTAATAAAAAGAAAATGAAACCACACACTTTTATCAACTTTGCAGTAATTTTAATCTTTACGATAATGAATTCATGTAAACAGAACCCAAACGGCAAATCGGATTTCTGCAATAAGGCAGATTCTCTGTTTTCCTCCATTTACCATGCCGATAATGAACCGGGCGCAGCTGTGCTTGTGATGAAAGGCGACAGCATTATTTTTGAAAAATGCTATGGAATTGCCGACATGCAAACAAAAACGGCAATAACTCCGCAAACAAACTTTTGCATTGCATCTGTATCAAAACAGTTTTCGGCGGTTGCCATTTTACAACTTGCCGAGCGCGGATTGCTGTCGCTGAATGACAGCCTCAAAAAGTTTTTTCCAGAATACAAAGCCGACTTTTACAATAAAATAACACTGCATCACATACTGAGCCACACATCAGGAATTCCAGATGCGCGTCCGCGAACAGACAAAAATTTTATGCTCTATTCAACCGATATTGAATCATGCAAATATTTGACTGACCTGAACAGATTAAATTTTGAACCCGGCTCAAAATACGAATATATAAATCCTACATTTCAGCTTGTATTTCAAATCATTCCTCGAATTACAGGGATTGATTTCGATTCGTATATGAAACAATACATTTTTGATGTCGCAGGCATGACCGCCTCCTCTTATTTCGAGTCGGAACGCACAATTCCAAACATGGCTCACGGCTATACTTTCAACAAAAAAAACAATAAATATATAGAATGTGATTACGGAGAAACAAACTTTTTTGCATCAAAAGCCGATGGCGGACTTTACACATCCATACGCGATTTTGCCAAATGGGAAAAGGCTTTGCGCGAAAACAAAATAATAAGTGAATCCACGAAAAAAACTGCATATTCGCCGAAAATTAAAATAAATGAGGATGCCGAATACGGATATAATAAAAATACGGGATACGGATACGGCTGGTTTGTACAGCAAAATCCCAACCAGCCAGAATGTATTTACCATATTGGCGACAACGGTGGATTTACCATTTATGCGGGCAAAATTCCTGAAAAAGATATAATATTATTGATTTTTTCAAATCGAGATGATATTGACAGAATAGCCACTGCCAACAGCATTTATGCCCTGATGAAAAACGAAGACTGGTTTTAGTTGAAAATTATTGTTCCTTACGAAGCAAAAATACGGCAAATTGTCTTTAACGCAACCAAAACAATTTTATTTTACTAGAACAGCAACATAATCGTTGAATATATTATCTTTTATGATGCAGAGATACTTTATTATTAATTCTAAATATATGCTGCAAATTTAATGCTTTATTTTTCAATTCATTTCCATTATACTTATCGTTGTTATCCACAACTTTTTGAGCTTATAACAGTGTTTCTTCGGGCATATCAAGATAATAATATATTAATCCTATATTGTAATAACTTGCGGCAGCCATTTTTTGGCTTATCAGAGTCGTTTCATATTTATAAACCAGCGATTCAAGATAATCAATTATAGGTTTCAGTTCTGGCATATATTGTTCTATTCCTTGATTTTCGGTCATTTTTTCTAATATTGTTTTGAGGTCATTCATATATTTAAGATAGAAGTAGTGTTCATAAAAATCATCTTCATCCAACCGAATAAAATGAGCCGATACTTGCCTGTGGATTTGTGTAAATTCATTTTTGAACGAATAATTCAAGCCTGCACACATTGGATTAACAGTATTCTGAACAATTTGAATTTTAGTTTTTTCTATATTTGATATTGCTACAGCCAGATCCGATTCGGATGAAAAAGTTTTCGACCAAGTTTCGTATATATTGCGAGTTTCTTTGATAGTAAATATCTCTCCTTTTTTTATTGACCCGAAACATAAAGTTTTTTTATCATGGTTATTTATCAATGTATAATTTATTTTATAGACGTATGGCATTCTTAAAATATATGCTCTGGAAGTTATATTGCCACTTCTATCGCTCGAATAGTTTTCGTTTACAAAATGATCGCTAAAAAAATTCTTCCTCAATGTCGCCTGAATATACTGCACATAAAGACTATTTAATTCCTATGTAAATTTCGGCAACTCCGAATGTTAGCGGTATGTGCCGTGTCTGTCTGAATCCTGCATTTTGCAAATGCTGTATAAACTGCTTGCCTTTCGGAAACGATTTTACCGATTGAGGAAGATATTTGTATGCGTATTTATTGCGCGAGAAAAATCGCCCTATAAGCGGCAGGATGTAGAAAAAATATATAGAATAAATTTGCCGTATAATAAAGTTCTCGGGCATCGAAAATTCCAGTATTGTTGCTATTCCATTTGGTTTTACTGCTTGATATATTTCGGATAATCCTTTGTCTAAATTTTCAAAATTACGAACTCCGAAAGCAACATTTACTGCATCAAAGGAGTTATTTCTGAATGCAAGCGATTCTCCATCGCAATGTTTTAATTTTATTTTGTTTGTAAGCCGTTTTTTCTTTATCTTCTCCTTTCCTTTGGCAAGCATTTTTTTGGAAATGTCAACTCCAATTATTTTTTCGGCATCGGTTTTAAGCAAAACAATTGCCGAATCGCCTGTACCTGTTGCCACATCAAGGATTTTTTTAGGTTTGTAGCGTCTTATCTCTTTCACAAGGCGTTTTCGCCAGAATTTATCTACGCCGAAAGATAAAACATGATTCATGAAATCATATTCTTCGGCAATATCGTCAAACATTTTTGAAACGTATTTTTTATTTGCCATTATTTCTTCTTTTGTTTTTTAACTGTTTTCCATTATCTTTTCGATAGCAGTATCATAGATTTCTTTTATGTGGTTGATTTTGCCGAATGACGTTCCATCTATCATTATTTCCGCTTCCGCAACGTTCCCGATTTTGGAATAAGGTACATTTTGAGATTTCATAAAGTCAACAAACGCATTAATATTGTTTGCATCGACAGAAACAATTATTCTGCCCTGAGCTTCGCCAAACAGAAATGCATCTTTTCGAATTTTATCGTCTGTCGTAACATCAAAGCCCAAATTCATCGGCATTGCCGATTCTACCAGCGTAACGAACAGTCCGCCATCCGAAACATCGTGTGCGCTGCAAATAAGTTTGCGTTTTATAAGTTGTAACGTCGTTTGATGCAAGTTGTATTCTTCTTCTATATTGAAATACGGGGCAGGCGAAGCAGCGATTTTGCAATACGAATAAAGATATTCGGATGATGCAATGTCTTCAACCGATTTGCCTAACAGAAATATTGCATCTCCGTTTTTACGAAAAGCAAGCGTCATCTGATTTTCCTTGCTGTTCAAAAGCCCCAACATTCCTATTACCGGAGTTGGATTCACCGATTCTGTTTTTCCATCCATGCTGGCTTGATTATAAAAACTTACATTGCCGCCCGTAACCGGCGTACCGAAATATTCGCATGCTTTCGACATTCCTTTAACAGCGTTTACAAATTGCCAGTATGATTCCGGATTATATGGATTACCAAAATTCAGACAATTTGTTATTGCGCAAGGTTCGCCTCCGCTGCAAACAATATTTCGCGCTGCTTCGGCAACTGCAATCATTGTCCCTGTTTCGGGGTCGGCTTTCACATATCGCGAATTGCAATCGGTTGTAAGAACAAGCGCTCTGTCTGTTTTTTTTATATTTACAATTGCCGCATCCGAAGGCGTGTTTGTACTCATATTTTTTGTGCCTACCATTGTGTCGTACTGTTCATAAATCCATCGTTTTGAAGCAATATTTGGATGCGATATAATAGCCATTGCTACGGCTTTTAAATCTTCAGGCTGAGGAACGGCGCTGATATCAAATTTTTTGTATTCTCGATAATATGCAGGTTCTTTATAATCTCTGTCGTAAACGGGAGCGCCGCCGCCAAGTACAAGCGTAGATGCAGGCACATCCGCAACCAGTTTGCCGTGATAATGAAACAGCAACCTGTCTTCTTCAATAACTTCGCCTATTATGGCGCAAGCCAAATCCCATTTTTTGAAAATATCTTCTACTGTTTTTTCTTTGCCTTTTTCAACCACAACAAGCATGCGCTCCTGTGATTCGGAAAGAAGAATTTCCCATGCTTCTATGTTTTTTTGACGAAGAGGAACTTTATCTAAATATATTTTCATTCCACATCCGCCTTTTTCCGACATTTCGGACGTTGAACATATAATTCCTGCCGCTCCCATATCTTGCATGCCCACTACGGCATCGGTTTTGTTGAGTTCCAAAGTGGCTTCAAGAAGAAGTTTTTCCATGAAAGGGTCTCCTACCTGAATTGAAGGAATATCATTAGCCGAATCTTCGGTAATATCAGCCGATGCAAAAGTAGAGCCATGAATACCATCTTTGCCTGTTGATGAACCTACGATATATACAGGATTTCCTTTTCCTCTGGCTATAGCCGAAATTGTATTTTCCATGCGCACCAAACCTGCCGACATCGCATTTACCAAAGGATTCATGTTGTAGCTGTCATCAAAAAACACTTCGCCGCCAACAACCGGCACTCCAAAAGCATTGCCATAGTCGCCAATTCCTTTTACAACACCTTTCAGCAGCCACTTGGTACGGTCAGATTTAAGACTGCCAAAACGTAGCGAATTAAGTTGCGCTATCGGACGCGCTCCCATTGTGAAAACATCTCTATTTATTCCACCCACTCCGGTTGCCGCTCCCTGATAAGGCTCTACGGCGCATGGATGATTATGCGATTCTATTTTAAATGCACAGGCATAGCCATTGCCTACATCAACAAGACCTGCATTTTCCGTTCCCGCTTCGGCTAAAACACGTTTACCTTTTTTAGGCAATGTTTTCAACCATTTTATGGAGTTTTTATACGATGCATGTTCTGACCACATCACAGAATAGATACTAAGTTCGGTAAAATTCGGCGTTCTGCCGAGAATTTCCTTTATTTTGTCAAACTCTTCGGGCAATAAACCCAATTCTTTCGCGGTTTGATAATTGGTTTCTTTCATTGTCGTTTTTAATATTTGGCTGCAAAAGTACAAAATAATTTAATGATACCCGTTGTCGGAATTAAAAAACTCTAAATTTCATATTTGTCATTCACTTTTCAAAGTTGAGATATGTTTTTCTGGATAGTTTTTGCTTTTTCCAATGACGACCAATCTATCAGCATATCGATGTGTTTGAAAAACGTATTTTTTCTAAATGAATATAGTATATGACACCCAAGCAGAAATACACATAACTGCTTTGCAGTATATTCGGAAAACATGTTTTTCGCGTTTACTGCTCTTACTCCAAAAGGCGAAAGTATATTTTTACCCTTGGATATACTTTCCTGAAAAGGAAAAAATATTAATATAAATTTAATGAATGCCGTATATGACATCCAATCGGCTAAAATCTGTAATCTTCGTAACCGCAGGTCGGCGACCTGCGGCAGGGAACGTCAGTGAGACTGCCTTTCAGACTTGGGAAAACAGGGTGTGCGCCGCCTGAAAATAAAAATGAAGCTGCCTCGCTTTTGAGACAGCCCCATTTCTCGTTACATTTGGTGTGCTGTGTTGTTTGCTGTTTTTATTTTAATGCCGCCTGCGCTGCCGCCAAACGTGCAATAGGTACGCGAAAAGGCGAACAACTTACGTAATTTAATCCTATGCGATGGCAAAATTCTACAGACGAAGGTTCTCCGCCGTGTTCGCCGCAAATTCCGACTTTTAAATCGGGACGTACGCTTCTGCCTTTTTCGGTTGCCATTTGCACCAGCTGCCCAACTCCATTCTGGTCAAGAACCTGAAACGGGTCAACTTTCAAAATTTTCTTTTCAAGATAAACAGGCAGGAACGATGCTATATCGTCGCGGCTGTATCCGAATGTCATCTGCGTAAGGTCATTCGTTCCGAATGAGAAAAATTCTGCTTTACTTGCAATGCGATTTGCCGTAAGCGCTGCACGCGGAATTTCTATCATTGTTCCTACTTTATATTCGATTGTTTGACCTGTTTCTTCAAATAATTTTTGTGCTGTAGCGCGAATAATTTTTTCCTGTTCGGCAAATTCGTAAAGAATACCTGTGAGCGGCACCATGATTTCAGGAACTGCCGTAATGCCTTCATTCTGTAATTCGATAGCTGCTCCGAGTATTGCACGCGTTTGCATTTCTGTAATTTCAGGATAGGTATTTCCTAAACGGCAACCGCGATGTCCGAGCATAGGGTTGGCTTCGTGCAATGCGTTTACTCGTTCTTTAATTTTTTTGAGCGATACGCCCATAGCGTCTGCCATTTCCTGCTGTCCTTTTTCGTCGTGAGGAACAAATTCGTGCAATGGAGGGTCAAGTAGACGAACGGTTACAGGAAGGTCGTGCATTGCTTTGAATATTCCTTTAAAATCAGATTGCTGATACGGCAATATTTTTGCAAGCGCTTTGCGACGTCCTTCGGCATCTTCGGCTAAAATCATTTCTCGCATCGCCACAATTTTTTCTTCTTCAAAAAACATGTGTTCGGTACGGCACAATCCTATACCTACCGCTCCGAATTTACGTGCAACTGTTGCATCGTGGGGAGTATCGGCATTGGTGCGTACTTTCAAACGCGTATATTTATCGGCTAACGTCATCAATTCTTCAAAATCGGCATCCAGTTCTGCTTCTTTTGTTTTTACAGAGCCTAAGTAAATATCGCCTGTTGAGCCGTTCAACGAAATATAATCGCCTTCTTTAAGCGTCATGTTATCTACTTCCAAAGTTTTTTCTTTATAGTCGATTTTCAATGAGCCTGCTCCCGATACGCAGCATTTGCCCATTCCTCGTGCAACAACGGCTGCGTGCGATGTCATTCCGCCGCGGGCTGTAAGTATTCCCTGAGCTGCTGCCATACCAGCCAAATCTTCGGGTGATGTTTCGATACGCACCATTATAACTTTTTCGCCTCGTGCAGCCCATTCGGCGGCATCATCGGCATTAAATACTATTTTGCCCGAAGCTGCGCCCGGCGAAGCTGCCAATCCTTTTGCAATAATTCTGGCGTTTTTAGCGGCATCCTTGTCAAAAACAGGATGAAGTAGTTCATCGAGTTTATTAGGTTCGCAACGCAGAAGCGCCGTTTTTTCATCTATAATGCGCTGGTGCAGCATGTCGATGGCTATTTTCACCATTGCCGCTCCCGTGCGTTTTCCGTTGCGTGTCTGTAAGAACCACAATTTACCTTCCTGTACGGTAAATTCCATGTCCTGCATATCCTTATAGTGATTTTCAAGTTTTGTTTGCAAAGCGTTTAATTCCGTATAAATTTCGGGCATGGATTCTTCCATTGATGGATATTTTTCGGCGCGAATTTCTTCGGATATTCCTGCAAGTTTAGCCCAGCGAAGCGAGCCTTCTTTTGTAATTTGCTGAGGTGTACGGATACCTGCAACAACATCTTCGCCTTGTGCATTAATAAGATATTCGCCTACAAAAATATCTTCGCCTGTTGCTGCATCGCGACTGAATGCAACGCCTGTTGCTGAAGTATCGCCCATATTTCCAAACACCATTGCTTGAACGTTCACGGCTGTTCCCCATTCGGCTGGAATGCCTTCCATTTTTCGATAAAGAATAGCACGATCGTTCATCCAACTGTCGAACACGGCGCATATAGCGCCCCAGAGCTGTTCATACGAATCATCGGGAAAGTCTTTACCTGTCTGATTTTTAACTGCTGTTTTGAATTTTGAAACCAATTCTTTGAGGTCATCTACCGAAAGTTGCGTATCAAGTTTCACGCCTTTCTTTTCTTTCATTTCTTCAATGATTTGTTCAAAAGGATCAATATCGTTTTTGTTTGCTGGTTTCATTCCGAGAACGACATCTCCGTACATTTGTACAAATCTGCGATACGAATCCCATGCAAAACGCTGGTTTCCCGTTTTGCGTGCAAGCCCTTCTACAACTTTATCGTTCAGCCCGAGATTGAGAATGGTATCCATCATTCCGGGCATGGAAGCGCGTGCGCCGGAACGAACCGAAACCAAAAGCGGATTTTCAATATCGCCGAATTTTGATTTCATTAATTCCTCAACGCCGTGCATTGATTTTTCTACATCTGCTTTGAGCGCTTTTACAACTTCGTCTTTACCTGCTTCATAATATTCGTTACAGGTTTCTGTAGTAATTGTAAATCCCGGTGGAACGGGAACGCCTATCAAATTCATTTCGGCAAGGTTAGCGCCTTTGCCTCCCAGTAAGTTTTTCATGTCTGCTTTTCCTTCGGCTTTACCATTGCCAAAGGTATAAACGCGTTTTTTATCTGCCATTTTTTTATTTTTTATTGTAAATATTTATAAAAAGTTCGCAAAGGTATAAAAAAAAATTAAATACACGACAGTTGACAGTTGACAGTTATTTTTTTATTTTTTTCTTCGCTAACAGTAGGATGACGCGGTGCGTGGTTGGTTCGTCTTTGCGAACCCTAAGGGCGAAGCAATGCAGGCTAGGCTGCGCTTGTATTCTACAACGCCGTGAAAGAGGTTGCAAAACTGGATGTGCCGTGAGCAAAGGCTATTTATGATGAACTGAAAAAGCGTTTCCCGCGACACAAACGCACAAAACAGGAGAGAATAAGAATCAACAGTCAAGGAGAAAAACCTCGACATGCAAGTATCAAAACTCGACTTGGAAAGTGAAAATTCCGAAGTCGAGTTTTTTTACTTCGACGTTTGAGAAAATAACTTCAACATTTAAGAAAATTACTTCAAAGTTTGAGAAAATAACTTCAACATTTAAGAAAATAACTTCGACGTTTAACAAAATTACTTCAACGTTTAACAAAATTACTTTAACGTTTAACAAAATTACTTCAATGTTTAACAAAATTACTTCAACGTTTAACAAAATTACTTCAACGTTTAACAAAATTACTTCAACGTTTAACAAAATTACTTAAAGTTTTAACAAAATTACTTCAACGTTTAACAAAATTACTTCAACGTTTAACAAAATTACTTAAAACTTGAGGCTAATGAATAAATAAGGTATAACAAACAAAACATCATTTTGACCTGATTGTCCAAACAAAACAATCACTTAACCACAATCAACCAACAATGACAACATCATTACCTCATTATTCTTGCTTCCCGATTAATGAGGTAATTGTATGTTACTTTTCTATGCTACTGATGTTGTTTTGTGGTTTTTGAATCAGATGAAAATTAGGTTTTATCATCGCTTGGCAACATTGGGAGTTGTTATATTCTATTAATTTTTCATCACTAAATAAAACAGACATCAGCAATCATTCAAAACAGGTATTTTTTCCAAAATATGAAGTAATTTTGAAAAAAAAATCGAACATCATGCATCAAAACGCATTTTGTTGCGTTATATATATGGAAACAGCATCGAAATGAACAGTTACAAAGAAATATTAAAAGGGTTGAGAAAAAACGATTATCGCCTGCAAATGCAATTCTACGATATGTTTGCTGAATCTACATATCAAAGCGCATTTGCAATTTTGCGAAACGGCAGCGATGCCGAAGAAATAATGCAGGACACAATGTTGAAGGCGCTGACTAAAACATCGCTTGTAAACGATGACGAAAGCATTATGCGAAAAACGTTGAAAAGAATTGCCGTGAATGCTGCAATTGATGTGTTGCGAAAACGCAAATCACATTTTTGTTTTGATGATATTGGCGATATTGACGATTGTATGGACGACCGCGATACGGATGAAAATATATTAACGATAGAAAACATAAAACAATCTATTGATATGCTGGCGTTGGGATACAGAACAATATTGATTTTGCGGCTTTTTGAAAATATGCACTTTGACGAAATAGCAGAGCAACTTAAAATATCGCAGCCGTCGGCAAGAAGCCAGTATTCGCGGGCATTGATAAAATTGCGAAATCATTTGAAAAATAATATCAGTAAAGATTAATATAAATATGCAAACAATGAAAAATATAGAGAAAAAAATATCGGAAAACTTAAACGAAATATTCGCCAGCAAACCGGAACAGGGACACCGAGAACGCTTTACTGCAAAACTTTCGCTGATGCAAAAACCGAAACGATTTACATTAAAACCGTATTCGGCATATATTGCAGCGGCGGCGGCGGTTGCTGTTTTTGCATTTTTTATTTTCAAAACCGACACTGACGAAAACAACTATACAGCATCAAGCGATATCCGCATTGCCGAAGTAAAACAATATTACGCAATGCAGCTGAATGAGGAAATTGACGCAACAAAAAAACTTCTGAAAAATATAGACGAACAGTATCGCAACGAAATATTGGGAGATATAAAACTAATGGAAATTGACGAAAACAAAATTCCCAATACGCTCGATGACGAAAGAAAAGCCGCCCTGATTGTTTCGATTTACAGTCGTAAAATAGAATCGCTGCACCATTTGCAAAACAATCTGCTGGCATGTAACAATGATAAATTATTAACTCAATAAAATTATATTAAAATGAACAAAACTCTATTAACACTGATTTTAGTATTCTCAACAGCAATATTATTTGCACAAAAAGAAGAATACAGACGCGAAATAAACAAAGATTTCAGCGTGAGCGCAAATGCGCAACTGTCAATATCCAATATCTTCGGAAACGTAAATATTGTAGAAGGAAGCGAAGGCAAAATTGTTTTCAAAATAGAAATTAAAGGAAAAGGAAAAAACGTAGAAATTGCAAAAGAATATGCCGAAGGCGTAAATGTAGATTTTACATCGGACGGCAATCACGTTTCGGCAAAAACAAACCTTCCGAAAATAAACTGTTCAAATTGCGGAATTTCGATAGACTATGTGGTTATTGTTCCACTCAGCGCAACAATGGATTTCGACATTAAGTACGGCAACCTTACGCTCAAAGATACGCCAAAACCGCTGACCGTAAAAATTATGTACGGCGACATTAAGGCAAATATCATAGCCGATGCAAACCTTAACGTGCAATACGGCGATGTGAAATTTGAAAAATGCAATAAATTAACCGCCTCCGTAATGTATGGCGATTTTACGTCAACAAGCATATCCGAAGCTGACATCGACACAAAATACGGCAGCGTAACATTCAGCACATGCGGTCTTACCAAAATCAATTCAATATACAGCGACATTAAAGCCGATGTTACCGGCAATACAAATATTGATGTAAAATATGGAGACGTTGCCATAGGCAAATGCAGCAACTTGAAATTCAAATCGCTTTATGCCGATTTGAAATCAAATTCCATTGCAGATGCAGATATTAACATAGGCTATGCCGATGTAACAATAGGCGCATGTAAAGATTTGCTGTTGAAAAGTCTTTATACAAAATTCAAAATCGGAGAAATCGCATCAATCAAAGCCAATTCTCAATACGATGACTTCAAGATAACAACAATAACCGACTTTACGATAACAACCATATATACGGATATATCCATCGACAACCTGAACAGGAGTTTTGCCGCATCCAAATTCACCTATGGCGATTTGACAATAAAAAACATTGCCAAGGATTTTTCAAAAATTACGGCAGACAACGGAATGTATTCACATTTCAAACTCGGACTGACCGAGCAGCATGAATTCAAAGCAAACATTTCAGCAGGCGAGTACGGAGACATTGATGCAGGTAAAATTAAATTCAACAATGTAACCGTGTCAAAAACAAAAAACACCATTGTCGGCGTTGCAGGAAAGTCAGCAAATCCCAAAGCAGAAGTAAAAATATCTGCAAGCTACGGAGATATAATTTTTAATAAATAAGAATACTAAACTGTGAATAAAAGAACTAAAACTGTCAGTTTATTATCTTTGTTGCTTCAGGTTGATAGAATATTTCAAGCCGATTTTGTCGGTCAGCCGGGTTGACGGAGTTTCGTTAGAACAGTTTTATGCCTTTGATTCGACGACGATAACACTGTTTTCTCAAGTAATGCAAGGCGTGGGACGCAATCCCAAAGGCGATGGCAAGAAAAAAGGCGGATTAAAAGTACATTTATTGACAGATGTGCATGCCATTCGTCACCATAAACGAGGCAAAAATGCACGACAAAAAGTTTTTTGACAAGCTATCGTTAGACAAGGGCAGCATGGTAACGATGGACAGAGCCTACAATTTTTATAAACAATTTGCCGAGTGGACGGAAGAAAGCGTGTTTTTCGTTACCCGTCAAAAGACAAACGCCAAATCAGAGGTTTTGAAAACACTTTATGAATCCCCTCAAGCCGACAAAGAGAACAGGAAAAAGGCATGTGTACTCAAAGAAGAACACATTCACCCGACATATAAGGATAGCAAGAACCTTAAACCGCTTTGTTTACGCCGTGTAACGTACAGGGATGAAAAAGGCAGGCTATACCTTATTTATTACGAATAATTGGGAGATAACGGGGAAAAAGTAGCCTTGGTTTACAAATACAGATGGACGATAGAACTTGTTTTCAAAAAGTTGAAGTAAAATTTTCAACTTCATTTTTTCTATTCCAATACTGAAAATGGCATAAAGACACAAATTTGGTGTACGCTGATAGCGCATTTGCTGCTCAATGTCATACGTAGGCTATCAAACACAACAAAGGCATTTTCGACGCTTGCTGCGTTAGTGAGGATACATCTGATGAGTCACTTGGATATAATATTGGTAGTAACCGAAGGTCGACGCTACTATCCCAAACGTACGTTGAGTAAAAACAAAAGCCCCGGCGTTATTCAGATGTCTCTTTTTAGGGGGGAGATTTTTGAAGTGAAAACGTAAGTAAATAATAAGGAGTAATTTAATGGCGAAAACAGTTGTTTTTTTGTTTAGTTGGTCAGTAATGATTATGTTTATCTTAATTATATTATAACTAAGTAAATATATGACTTTTTTGTCAAATGAACAATCTTTTTTATATTTTTTCTGAATGTACAATAGGTTATATCTATATTTTTTGTTATCTTTGTCCGTATTTAAATTTAATGTATATGAAAAAAATATTATTTTTGTTAACTGGTTTTACTTTATTTTTTACATCATGCGAAAAAGACAGCAATATGTCTGAATCTGAAAACAGCATTAACGGTAAAACCCAAAGAAATTATCGCATCACTGTTGACGAAGCGATAAACAACGTAAACTCCTTACTTGATATTATTGATAACAATAATTCAGGCAACGGTAATGTAACTATGAGCACCACAACACATCGTAGAATTATAAAAGATGTAAGCGTAATGTCAAAACAAGACTTTAACTTGATTAATAATTCTAATACAGCCTTAACTCTGATGAGTGCAGCAAACAGTTCAAATACTTCTGAAATTGACACGCTTGTTTATGTAATTAATTTTGAAAACGATGAGGGTTTTGCTCTTGCTTCTGCTGATAGCAGATATGAGTCTGTTTTCTGTATTACCGAAAATGGAAATTATTCCCCTGATGACAGTATTGATAATCCCGGATTTGCTAATTTTATGGAAGGGATTAACTTATATTTGATGTATATTCCGTCATCCTGCCCTGAATGTTTGAGCGTTATTGGTGATATTTATGGAGATTGGGAAACAGTAACACAGGTTGAAAAATTAAAAGTGCGCTGGGGTCAGGGCTATCCGTACAACAATAATACTCCGACATCTTCAGGAATACATGCTCCTGCAGGATGTGTTGCAACCGCGATTGCTCAAATATTTTCATATTATCAATATCCTGCAAGCCATAGCAGCTATTCGTACAATTGGACAAATATGCTGCAACATGAAGCCTATCCTTCATATACATCCTATTCGGCTGCGTACAGCGACCTTGCCTACCTCTTTCGTAATGACATAGGATTAGGAGTTAACATGGATTATGATGTATATGAAAGTAGAGCAACTATTAATGATGCATATAATTATTTAAATAATCGTGGCTATAATACGTATAATGGTATAATAAATTACAATACCGAACAAATTTTAAGCGCTTTAACTCAAAATAAACTTATTTTTACGGCAGGATATAAAAGTTTAAATCAAAATGGACATGCATGGGTAATAGATGGCTATATTCATCAGCAACGCGAAGTAATTCCCGAAGCCCCACCGGGTATGATAGCTGATCCTTATTATGAATACAGAACATTGGTGCATTGCAACTGGGG
>JAISNL010000162.1 GCA_031276235.1 Prevotellaceae bacterium
GAACAGGCATGTAGTCAGGCAATAGAACTGTATAACACACGTCGTCCTCATTGGGCGTTGAAGTTCAAAACACCACAAGAAGTTCATGAAGCTGTGGGTTGATTAAAAAAATAATAAAAATGAAACGTATAAAAATAAATAACAAAAATTTAGTATTAACATGTCAACTTTTTTTAGGACGTGACAATATAACCAATAAACCTGAAAAAATAAGTTGAAAGTAGAAAGTGATAAAAACATAAAATTCTGGATTGCTTCGTCGCTACGCTCCTCGCAATGATGAACCAACCACGCAGCGCGTCATTGCGAGCGTAGCGAAGCAACCGAAGCTCGGCGTGAGCCAATCCAGAGTTTTATCATTCTCAACTGTCAACTGATTTTGTGAACTGCTTGTGCATTACCTGAAATATTTTCTGTAATTTTGTACAGTTTTTCAGTCGAATTAGCAGGATAATCATTTTGTTGATCGATTTATTATTAATGATTATATTTATGTAAAATAAATCGGAATAAATTAATTGTTTGCAAGCAGGTTCGATTAAATTCAGGCAATTTCTTAATAAAACAAACATGTCTTCTCACAATTTTAGCGACAGTATGCAAAACGAACAGAAAAGCCACAAACGAGCCGACGATTTTTATTTGAACAGGCTGGGTGTTACCGATATTGTTCGTTATACCGGCAATACAAAAACGGATTTGAAAATACAGCGAGCCGATATTGATGTTTCGTTTCGGCGTAGTGGTAAACTTATAAAAATTTCCGAAAAATTTCGCGCCATGGATTACAGGGATTTATATATTGAATTTTACAGCAAATTCCCTGATGTTTGCGGCTGGCTTAATAAATCGCAAGCCGATTATATTGCTTATTTCTTTCCGACACGAGTATTTATTATTGATGAAAAGGCTCTGTCTGAATTTTATAAAAATTATTTGTCAAATGCCGTATCCAGCGATATTTTCAAAGGTTTGACAGAACAGTATCCAAATGCTAACGCACGAAAACGGGCTTGGATAAAAATACAGGCTCACAGTTATAAAATACAAATAATTCAAGCTTATAACGAAGCAGGAAATGACTCGTGGTACACAATGGGAATTGCTATGCCATTTCAAGTTTTATCTGATTTTAATATTTATTACAGGGAATTTATCTTTTAACAGGCTACGTGCGTGCAATCGATTCATTGTTTTTTTGTGGTTGTGCTGGTGTTTTTCAGTTTCTTCAGAGTACATTTGTTTGAATATGCGCAACCTGTACAGCCGTTGTTTTTTCCTTTGAAAAATTTATAAATTTTCAGAACGGTATAAGCGACGGCGACAGCGCATATTAATATAACGGCAATCCATTGCAGCAACATAACCTAAATTATTAATAATCCTGCGCGGTAAACGGCAAACGATATTATCCATGCAAGCGCAAGCGTATATCCAACGGAAAACATTGCCCATTTCCAGCTTCCTGTTTCGTTGCGTATGGTTGTTATTGCCGTTATACAGGGAAAATACAGTAAGACAAAAACCATAAAAACAATAGCAATAAGGGCTGTATGATTTTTGCTCTGCTGCAAATCGTTCTGCATTACTGCTGACAGTTTATCTTTAGAAACGTCAGAATATAAAACGCCTAATGTACTTATCACTACTTCTTTTGCAGGCAATCCGGAAACAATGGCAACGCCAAGTTTCCAATTAAATCCGAGAGGTTTGATAACAGGTTCTATAAATTTCCCAATATATCCGATAAATGACTGTTCCTGTTTTTCTTTGATTTTAGATTTTTGGTAATAATCTGTTTCTTTTAGGTTTTGTTCTGTCAGCGACAGAATATCTAAAAATTTTGTTTGCTGTTCAATTTCTTTTTTATATTTTTCACGCACCTGTTCTTCCAATAGATCATAATTATGTGAATATTTTATTTTATGTGGAGAAAAATATTGTAATCCCCATATAATAACAGATGCCAGAAGTATTATCGTTCCTGCCTTTTTCAAAAAATGTTTACCTTTTTCCCACATGTGTATGCGTACGGATTTTACGGTGGGCATGCGATAGGGAGGAAGTTCTATTACAAAAGGCGTTTCTTCTTTTTTAAAGAAAAATCGTTTGAAAAATTTTGCCATAACAATAGTAACGCATATTCCTAACGAATAAATCAGAAAAAGAACAAGGGCTTTGTATCCTGCAAAAAAAGCGCTTACAAACAGCATATATACCGGCAGACGCGCACTGCACGAAATGAAAGGATTGACTAAAATTGTAATCATACGGCTACTTCGGCTTTCTATTGTTCGCGCACTCATAATTGCCGGCACATTACATCCGAAACCCATTATCAACGGTATAAACGATTTTCCGTTCAAGCCTGCCTTGCGCATTAATTTATCCATTATAAATGCCGCACGAGCCATATAGCCCGAATCTTCCATAAACGAAATGAAAAAATAAAGTATTAAAATATTAGGTAAAAATACTATTACCTGACCTACTCCGACTATAATTCCTTCGATAAGCAAATCTTTCAGCGGTCCGTCGCTTAAAATACTGTTCATTATATTTTTCAGCCAGTCAACTCCTGCTTCTATCCAGTCCATTGGGTACTGTCCCAAATTGAATGTGGCTTCAAACATCAAATAAACAAAAAGAGCGAACATTGGAAATCCAAGCCATTTGTTTGTAACTATATTGTCGATGAATTTTGTTGTTGCGGCGGTTTCTTTGTTGCTTTCTTTCAGCGTTTCGCGCAGTGCGCCGGCAATAAATCCATATTTGGCGTTTGTTATTGCCGTTTCTGTGTTTTCGCCAAGTATTGTTTTTATGCGTTCACATTCTCTGTCTCTGATTTCAAAAACTGTATCTGCATTATTCAGCAGGCTTATTACTTTTTCGGTTTCGTGGTCGTTTTCCAGAAGTTTTATTGATAGAAATCGCGTAGAATAATATTTCCGTATGTCTTCGTTTTTTAATATTTCTTCTTTTATTTTCGATATTGAGTATTCGATTTCCTTACCGTGATTGATATGTATATGTTTAGCCGTTTTGTATATCGGCATGTTTTCTTCATCGGCGGGGGATGCAAAATCAGTTGAAACGTATTCTTCATAAACTTTTGCAACAACATCAAAAAGTTCCTTTATACCTTTGCCCGTGCGTGCAACGGTAGGCACAACAGGAATTCCAATCATTTTTGAAAGTGATATGTAATCAAGCGAATTGCCTTTTTCCAAAAATTCGTCATACATGTTAAGCGCTATAACAACGCGCAAATTCATATCTATCAATTGTGTTGTCAGATATAAATTGCGCTCAAGGTTGGAGGCATCTATTACATTGACTATAACATCCGCTTTTTTATCGGCTATGTGTTTGCGCACAAAAACTTCTTCGGGAGTATATGCAGTAAGAGAATAAGCGCCGGGCAAATCAACAATATTAAAATGATAATTACCCTGATTGAACGAACTTGCTTTTGCAGCCACCGTAACTCCTCCATAATTTCCTACGTGTTCGTGTTCTTTGGCGGCAAAATTAAATAGGGATGATTTGCCGCTGTTAGGATTTCCTACAAGTGCAACGGTTATTGTATTTGGCGTTTTTACCGTAATTTCCTGATTTTCGTTTTCGGTAATTGTTCCGTGAGAATCATCCCGTACAGGTTTTTCGTTTGCATTGTCGCATGTGATACGTATCACTTCTATCATTGCGGCTTCGCTGCGTCGTAATGAAACTTCATATCCCATGATTTTATATTTCACAGGATCTTTAAGCGGAGCGTTTAATATGACTTCTATTTCCTGTCCGCGCACAAAGCCCATTTCGGCAATACGGTTGCAAAAAGCATCATTACGGTTGCGCCGCCCGAACAAATCGTGTTTATGGCTGTCTGTTTTATGTTGATGCGCTTTTGTGCCGCGCCGTACAATTCGTACAACCGTACATTTTTCTCCTGTCTGTAATTCGGATAATCTCATTATTGTACCTAAATTTAGGCACAAAGGTAATATTTATTAGTTATTTAAAATATTTATAAATAATAACAGCGTTTATTTTGAATTTTTAAATTGTAAATTCAATATCATTTTGCTTCCTTTATCATGTATATATACACAGGAAAATGGTCGGCATATCCGCCCTGATAAGCGCCTCCTGCGTATGTGCGCCACGGATAGCCTTTAAAAGCTCCTGATTGCTGAACCAGAAAACTGTCATTAAAAACTTTTGCCTGATAAAATTTAAATGTAGATTTGTCATCGCCAAGCAAGCTCTGACTGACTATAATATTGTCGAACAAGCTCCATGCATCTCTGTATGCAAGCGAACCTACGCCATCTTTATACATTTTGTACATTGGATTGAACATTTCGCCTTTTGCAAGATTTTCGCGTTTTCCTTTGGCGCGTAAATGTTTGAGTATGCTTTCGTTTACAGGTTCATCGTTGAGGTCGCCCATAACAATTATTTTTGCATCGGGAGATGTTTGCATAATAGAATCTGCAATGCTGCGCGTAAGGTCGGCGGCGGCGCAGCGCAGAGGACTTGTCCGTTTTTCGCCGCTGCTGCGCGATGGCCAGTGATTGACGATAATATGAATCATTTCGTTGTCTATAATTCCAGAAACAAGAAGCTGGTCGCGAGTAAAAAATCCCTCATTGCGAGGAACGGTTAAACGAACCGAACGGCTTGACACAAGTTTGAAGATGGAAGGTTGATAAATCAAAGCCACATCCACGCCGCGTGCGTCAGGTCCTTCGTAATGCACGATTTGATAATTTCTGTCTTTTATCAACGGCATTGCAACCAAATCGTCAAGAACCCGCCGATTTTCGATTTCGCTCAATCCCACTATTGCAGCGCCGCCCGGAACTGTTTTTACTCCGAGTTTCGATATAACTTCGGATATGTTTTCCAGTTTTTTGCGATAGCGTTCTTCTGTCCACTGGTTAGAGCCATCGGGTAAAAATTCATAATCGTTTTTACCTTCATCGTGGTAAATGTCAAAAAGATTTTCAACATTGTAAAAACCTATGCAAACAATACGGTATTTTTTGTTTTCCTGTGCGTTCAAATTAAGTAGAGTTAACGTAAGAACTAATAATAAAGTTGTTTTTTTCATCGTTATATAAATTTTATATTTATTTTTAATAATAATTTAACACATGTTTGATTAAAAAAGTAAATATGTTTTTCTCTGTTTCCTGTTTTTTTAACGTTAGATAATATCTGTTGATAAAAAAACATCTTGTATAATAACTGTTTAGCATTATTCATATTAAATTAATATTCAAAGATAATATTTTTTCTACTTTTGCGATATATTTTTATTGATTATATAATTTTGATTGATAAATTACGCATCGGTGAGTGATTTATTTTTTAGTTATTATTAGAAACAGTTTGAATAATTTTTTAAAAAAATACAAATAAACATAATAAAACATTAATTTTGCAACTGAATATCATTGCTGACATATACATTATAATACAAATGCATTTAAAACGAATGAAACAACATATTTGGATAAATCCATTTTTTATATTTCCTGTTGAATATCTTCGACTTGAGAATATTCTGATTTTGCAGTTTTGGGAATTTATTTACATTCCTTTTTGCAAAAACAGTTTAATCATGTTGCATTTAAGACAAATTATATCCTGTTTCCGAAATTATATGCTGCAAAAACAATACAGCGGCTTTTGCCGTTTAATAAATTTTATTTTCAAAGAATTGTTAAAAATTATGATTAAATATAAAATCAACAGTTTTATTGCTGATATTTCTACTCATAATTATCAATTCCGATATTTTAACATAACATACAAAAAATGTAAGAATGAAACAAACATTAGTATTATTAATCCTGTTTTTTGCGTGTGTGCAATTATACTCGCAGCAAAATGTTTACAGGGGAACAATTATTGAATCGGGAACAAATCGCCCGATAGCAGATGCAAAAATTCAAGTTGGCGATGCCCTGCAAACGGCAACAAGCGCGGCAAACGGCGCATTTGAATTATCTTTGACGCAAGGCAAGCAGTATGTATCTATTGTTGCAGACGGTTATCAACTGTACGAAGCCGAAATTGATTTCGGAAACATTACCGATTTGGGAACAATAATGCTGCAAAGAGTATCAAACATCAATCAGGAAATTGATTATATTTCCGAAATTGAACTGGATGACGAGTTTTCGCAGGGACAAAACACTTCGGCATTATTAACATCATCGAAAGATGTATTTTCGTCGATGAGCGGATTCAATCTCGGTATTTTTCGTTTTCGCCAGCGCGGATATGAATCATATAATTCGTTGATATATATCAACGGTATGAAGATGAACGAAGTGGAACGCGGGCAGCCTGTGTTTGCAATGTTTGGAGGACTGAACGATGCCGTAAGAAATCAGACGTACAGCAACGGACTTTTGCCTTCAGACGAAACATTCGGCTCGCTTGGCGGAACTACCGTTATTAATACGCGGGCGTCAACTTTCAGAAAGCAGGTAAAAGTTTCGTATGCAGCGGCAAATACACAGTACAGACACCGTTTAATGATAACAGCGGCTACGGGAATGATGGAAAACAACTGGTCGTTTGCAGTTTCGGCATCTCGCCGTGTGGGAGAAGAAGGTTACGTGCAGGCTACATCTTACGATGCATGGGCTTATCTTTTAAGCGTTGAAAAGAAAATAAATCCGCAGCACAGCATTGCCTTCACAGCTTTTGCCTCGCCAAGCGAACGCGGAATGTACAGCGCCTCTCTCGAAGAAGTGTACAATCTGATGGACGATAATCATTACAACTCGTACTGGGGATGGCAGAACGGCAAAAAACGCAATTCTCGCATACGAAAATCGCACCAGCCTGTTTTAACATTAAACCACTTCTGGAAAATAGATGAAAAATCAAATCTTACAACATCTGTGGGATATATTTTTGGCAGAGATGGGCAATATGCGCTTAGCTGGGGCGAAGCATACGACCCGCGTCCCGACTATTACCGCAATCTGCCGAGTTATTTTTCAAATCCAAAAATACAGCAGATTGTTGCCGACAAATTCAAAAACGACCCGTCGGTAAATCAAATAAACTGGGGCGAAATGTACAGACAAAACGTGGAAGATGCCGATGCGGATGGAAAACATGCAGCCAAATATATGATGGAAGACCGCCGCAACGACCGCAATATATTTTCGTTTTCTTCAGTATTGAATACTTCGCTCAAAGAAAACATAAGCCTGCAGGCTGGAGCAGAACTGCGCAATGTGAAAACGAAATATTTTAAGGAAATAGAGGATTTGCTCGGCGCTGATTACTGGCTGGATATTGACAAATATGCAAAACGCGACCATCCCACAAACGAAGATTATTATCAGCCGGACTTGAACAATCCTAACCGAAAAGCGGTAGAAGGAGACCTGTTCGGATACAATTACATAATCAATCACACGGAACTGAATTTATGGACGCTTCTGCGCATGAAGCTTGATGCCGTTGATGTTTATTTTGGACCGCAACTTTCAAATACATCGTTTTATCGCGAAGGCTTAATGAAAACAGGTATGTTTCCAAACAATTCCTTTGGCAGGGCGCAAACTCACAACTTCGGCGACTATGCGCTGAAAGGCGGATTTACGTATAAAATCACAGGACGACATTTTATTGATGGAAATGCGGCAGTAATGACTCGCGCCCCGCAGTACCGAAATGTTTATCTTGCGCCGCGCACCCGCGATAACGTTGTGAACGACATGAAAAGCGAAAAAATAACAAGCGCCGATTTGAGTTATATTGCCCGATCTCCTTATGTGCAGGCGCGTATTACGGCTTACTTTACCACAATTAAAAACAAAAGCGAATCTACAAGTTATTACGACGATTCGTACGGCTCGTTTGTAAACATGGCTTTGAATGGAGTAAACCAGAGATACATGGGAGTTGAAGCTGGATTGAAACTCAAACTTTCGCAGACTACGACTTTTGAAACTGCCATTGCTCACGGTAAATACGAATACACAGACAACGCGAAAATCTCCGTTTATCAGGATGTAACGGCAGAATCGCTGGCTGAAAACGAAACAGCCTACGTGAAGGGTTTTTATGTGGAAGGCACGCCGCAAACGGCAGTTACCGCCGAAATCACATACAACTCGCCAAAATACTGGTGGGTAAGTTTCGGAGGCAATTATGCCGCAAACGCATATCTTGATTTTAGCCCCATGAAGCGAATTTTATCAATATACAAAAATGCGGCTGATACCGATTACGAGGTTATAAAAAAATACGCGGCTCAACGACGCATGCCCGAAGCGCTTACATTTGACGTGTCGGGAGGTTATTCAGTTCGCCTGCGCGACAATTATCTGATGTTTATGTTTAACATACAAAACATCTTCAACAAAAAAAATATGAGAACCGGAGGTTACGAACAGGGACGTATTAGCCTTAGCAATTTGGAATCATCGTACTTTGAACCCAAATATTACTATGCTTTCGGCACAACTTTTTTCTGCATGATAACATATCGGTTCTGATTTAACAGTTATATCAAATTAATACAGCAATTATTCAATAAATGAAACAAAATTTAAAATATAAAATAATGAAAACTTTAATAAAAAAGCAATTTATTTCGCTTGTAGCGATTATTGCAGCAATTTTCGGCAATACATCATGTATTGACAACAAGTTCGATTTCCCGATTGAGGATTTATACAACCACGGGCTTACGGCTAACATCAACATTGCCGACTTAAAGGCAAAATACACAAACTCTACTGTACAAATCACTCAGGATTTGATAGTAGCAGGTTACGTTTGTTCGAGCGACAAGGAAGGAAACATATTCAAAACCCTGTACATACAGGACGAAACAGGAGGACTTCCAATAGTTATTGACCAGACCAATATCAACAACGGCTTTCGCACAGGTCGCAAAGTGTTTATAAAGCTGAAAGGGCTTTATCTGGGGTCGTACAGCGGGCTGATACAGCTCGGAATGATGCCCGAAGCAGGAGAATCTTCGCCATCGCGTATTCCTGCTACCGCTGTTTCAACTTATATTGTGAAAGATTATGAAGTGAAAGATATAGAACCCGAAGTGATAACTATTGCACAACTGCCCAATAGAGACGACCTGATAGGAAAACTTATCAAAATAAACGATGTGCAGTTTACAACGCCTGATGCAACTTATGCCGCAGCCGATGCTAATACAAACCGCGCCATAGAAGACAAAGACGGAAATACGGTTATTCTGCGCAACAGCAGTTACTCAACATTTGCACTGCTGCCGCTGCCTGTTGGAAGCGGCTCGTTAACGGCAGTGCTGTCGCTTTATTCTACAGGCTCTGCAAAAACATATCAACTGCTAATTCGCGATACCGCAGATGTTGCCTTTTACAGCCCGCGATTTGGCGGCGGCGGTGGCGGAATCGGAAATGGAGAAATAATTTTACGCGAAACTTTCGGAAATTCCGTAGCAGCAGCCCCGTGGCCATCTGTTGCCGATTACGAAGGATATTTGAAAGAAGGAAAAGGAGCGGCAGCCGTAACTTATACTGCCGAAGGCGGAGCCGTTTCGGTACGCGCCAATGCAGCCTCTTCTGGCTATTTGGGCGCATCGGGCGAATGTAACGCAATGATGGCTTCGGCAGGCGGAGCAAGTTTGCTTGTAAACGATATTGCAACCTGCGGAGCAACAAATCTTGTTCTCTCATTCGGAAGCAACGAAGCAAGCGCAATACTTTCGGTTGCATACAAAATTAACGGAACAACCAACTGGATACCGGTTACATATACAAAAACAGATGCAAGCTGGGGTTTGGTATCTGCTACCATTACGCTGCCCGCAGGCACAAATACTATTAAGTTAAGATTTACGGCGGCAACAACCCAATACGGAACGCGGGTAGATGACGTAAGAATAACTACCGAAGACCAGACAGGCAATCCCATTATCGACCCTGACGAAGGCGGTGGCGGCGGTGGCGGCACAGGCGAAGAAGGAGTTATTTTACGCGAAACTTTCGGAAATTCTGTAGCAGCAGCCCCGTGGCCATCTGTTGCAGATTACGTAGGATATTTGAAAGAAGGAAAAGGAGCGGCAGCCGTAACATATACTGCTGAAAACGGTTCGGTTTCGGTGCGCAATAATTCAACTTCTTCGGGCTATTCGGAAGCATCGGGCGAATGTAATGCAATGATGGCTGCCGCAGGCGGAGCAAGTTTGCTTGTAAACGATATTGCAACCTGCGGAGCAACAAATCTTGTTCTTTCATTCGGAAGCAACGAAGCAAGCGCCATACTTTCGGTTGCATACAAAATTAACGGAACAACCAACTGGATACCGATTACATATACAAAAACAGATGCAAACTGGGGCTTGGTATCAGCTACCATTACGCTACCCGCAGGCACAAATACTATTAAGTTAAAATTCACGGCGGCAACAACCCAGTACGGAACGCGGGTTGATGACGTAAAAATAACTACCGAAGACCAGACAGGCAATCCCATTATCGACCCTGATGAAGGCGGCGGCGGTGGCGGCGGCACAGGCGGCGATGAAATATTCAAAGAAACCTGCGGCGAAACCGTGCCGCCATCAAATCCTCGCCCATCGCCAAGCGAATGGACAGGATGGGACAACGGAACGCCTGTTACTTTTGCCGGCACTTCCGACATTCGCTCTACCGGCAGCCTCAATACTCACGTATGGTTTGCCGCTGCATCGGCATCTGTTACAGCAGATGAAACGTTAATCATAAGTGGAATCAATACTGCCGGACATGCTAATTTGAAACTGTCGTTTGATGTTACATGCAATAAAGCGGGCGGCAATGCAAGTGCCTTTTCTATTGACGTAAAAGATTTGGATACAAATACTGAAACATCAATCACAGTGCCGTCTGTAAACATTCCAACACAAAATGTTTATGTAAATGTTTCAGATTTGACAGGGCTGCCAGCAACAGGCAACCTGCAAATTACGTTCCGTACAACCGTAACAAGCAATCCTGAAGGATATGGCTACCGTTTGGACAATATTGTCATATATGAATAATATCTGAAGTTGACAGTTAACAGTTAACAGTTAACAGTTGACAGTTGACAGTTGAGAATGAATGTCATGTGTTATGTCCTGCGAAAAGGAAACAAACAAATAATAAAAGCCCCGAAAGGGCGAAAGCAATTAATAAAAGACAATAAATAAAGAAAAAATGAATGTTTTATTAACATTACAAAAAACAAAAGACACGGGTCAGTATTGCGACCGTTTCTGTCGGAAATATTCAGATGTAAGTCAGCATTGCGACTGTTTCTGTCGGAAATATTCAGATGTAAGTCAGCATTGCGACTGTTTCTGCCAGAAATATTCAGATGTAAGTCAGCATTGCGACTGTTTCTGTCGGAAATATCCAGATGCAGGTCTGCATTGCGACTGTTTCTGTCAGAAATATTCAGATGCAGGTCAGCATTGCGACTGTTTCTGTCAGAAATATTCAGATGTAAGTCAGCATTGCGACTGTTTCTGTCAGAAATATTCAGATGTAAGTCAGCATTGCGACTGTTTCTGTCAGAAATATCCAGATGTAAGTCAGCATTGCGACTGTTTCTGTCGGAAATATTCAGATGTAAGTCAGCATTGCGACTGTTTCTGTCGGAAATATTCAGATGTAAGTCAGCATTGCGACCGTTTCTGTCGGAAATATTCAGATGTAAGTCAGCATTGCGACCTTTTCAACAGGAAATATTAAAAGGAATATATTAAAACAGAAAAATATTATAAGTATTAAATGAAAAATTTATATCAAATAAAAAATAAATTATGAAACGAATTAAACTACTTTTATTGCTGCTGTGTTCAGCCCTGTTTGTTCTGCCTTTGCGGGCGGAGCGGGTAAGCGTTGAAAAAGCGGAAAAGGCGGCTCAATATTATGTGCGTTCAACGCAAAAATTGAGCAGGCTAAGCGGATTAAACCTAATCCGTACGGTGTCGAAACAAGTGAAGCGCACGTCGCACTCTGCTTCGCAGGACGAACCGGTGTACTATGTTTTTTCTTTGGATGGAAATCGAGGATTTGTAATAGTTGCCGGCGACGATGTGGCTGTGCCTGTGCTTGGCTATTCGGACGAAAACGCTTATGACGAAAGCAATCTCAACCTGATGTACTGGATGGAATGTTTGTCGGGAGAAATAGTATATGCCATTGAAAACAATATTGCGCAAGGCGAAGAAACAAAAACTATGTGGGCTGCCTGCGAAAACGGGAATCCTGCTGTGCCGATGAGTGTAAGAGACTATGTAGAACCGTTGATGCAGACAAAATGGGATCAGGATGCGCCTTATTCGGATTTGTGTCCCAATCAGTGGTACACAGGATGCGTGGCTACGGCAATGGCTCAGATTATGAAATTTCACAATCATCCCGCACAGGGAACAGGTTCTCATTCTTATATACATCCAACGCTTGGAACAGTAAGCGCCAATTTTGGAAATACCGAATACGGATGGAGCGATATGACCAATACCTACAATTCATCAAGCAGCGCGGCGGCAAAATCCGCCGTAGCCACATTAATGTTTCACTGCGGCGTAAGCGTTGATATGGAATATGGCATAGATGGCAGCGGCGCATACGAAAGTAAAATTCCAAATGCAATAAGAACTTATTTTGACTATGATGCGGGAGCGCTTTATCTCCACAGAAACTATTATTCTTATGCCGAATGGTTAAGTATGATAAAAACCGAACTGAAAGACAACAGCCGCCCTCTTTTTTATGTAGGATACAGCAACAGTTCGGGGCATGCCTTTGTTTTCGATGGATACGATGAAAACAACTTTGTGCATGTAAACTGGGGCTGGGGCGGCAGTTCGGATGGATATTTTGAAATATCGGCTCTAAGCCCGGGAACTATTGGCATAGGCGGCGGTAGCGGCGGATATAACTACAGTCAAACAATGATTACCGGCATAAAGCCCAATGCAGGCGGCGCTGCTGCCGCCGAATCGCAGTTTGGACTGCAGAGTATTGCGTCAAGCAAAACTTCGCTGACAGCCGCCACAGAAACTTTCAACGTTTCGGCTGTCGAATTGACAAATACAGGCAGCGGTACAGTATCATCGTCATATCTTGGCGTAATGCTTTGCAATCAGGATGACTCATACATCAGCCATACAACCGAATTAAAGTCTTATATTAATTTAGATCCCGGTTATTATTATCCTTCTTACACGCTTCTCTCCAACTATCAACTTCCGGTGGGATTATCTCCCGGCTCATATCGGCTGTATCCAGTATTCAGCATGGAATCGGCTGCGGCAATGCCGGCAATAATACCCTGCGAAAATGGCAATAAATATATTCTTGTAACATTAAACGGCAACGGAACGGTAGATTTATCTACAAATTCGTCTGTAATTCCAGATTTGTCATTACAGTCGATAACTGCTGTAAACAATCTGTATCAGGGCAAAACAGGTAACATTAACGCCAGAATTATAAACAGCGGAACGGCAGACTACAATGCGCCAATGATGCTGAAAATAGGAAACAATTCTCTGGCTACCGACCCTGTAGTTATTCCCGCAGGTACAACAAAGGATGTAGGCTTTTCGGGAATGATAACGCAGACTCCGGGCAATTACTCTTTATCCATCTGGTACGACCACGACAATAATCAGTACAATACGCCGACCGTACAGTTGGGCAATGCAACCAGTGTGGAAGTATATGCAGATCCCGGCTCTTATAACATTGGGCAAGCATCGGCGACGTTTGCAAACGGAGCAACCGCAGTGCCTGTAAATGCGCCAAATTTGACGGTTACTGTAGAAAATACAGCAGGCTTGTTTGATGGAAGAATATACGTATGGATTTTGCCTGCTGATGGAAGCGGTTTCATTGGCAATTTCGGATACGAATATGTATTTATAGAAGGCGGAACAACCGATACAATTCTGTTCAACAATCCTGTTGACTTTTTAGAAGCAGGCGTTCAATATAGATATGCTGTTTACGGTTATACCGCAGGCGACTATGTATATCCTGTGTTTGCTTCAGGTTACTTTACCGCAGCCGCGCCTGCTTACGGCATAATTGCAAGCGACTTTACAAACGGCAGCGTAAGCGCCGATAAAACTTTGGCTGCAGCAGGCGAAACGGTTACGCTTACAGTTACTCCCGATTCAGGCTATGAACTTGATACGGTTTTCGTACACAAAGACAACAACGAAAGCATAACAGTACCGCTTTCAGGAAGCGGCAACGTCCGCAGTTTTACCATGCCACAATACGGAGTAGCGGTATCGGCGGCATTTGAAGAAGATGAAAGCGGACAAACAACAATATTTTTCCATGAAACAGTTGGAACTCCGAGTGGAAATACGAATGTAGCATTATATACAGGATGGAGCGAAACATCGGCAATATATTCTGTTGATACGGCAGTAATAAACGTTAGAGGCTCTTCGCCATCTTCGGGTTATACAAATTCATCAGGAAATGGTAATATATGGTTTCCTAATCAGGCATCAGGCAAATCTTTTGTAGTTTCAAACATCAATACAACAAATTATTCTAACATAAAACTTTCATTAGGACTTTCGCTTAACGGTAGCGCTATAGGCGGACAAATACCGAACATCTATTACAGTGAAGATAATATTGTTTGGAATGTGCTTACCCCTGATATTATACCAACAACATCAGGATGGCGTCTGATAACTATGGATGAAACATTGCCCCAAACAGTTAACTTGCGGCTTAAATTTACAGTGCCATCGGGAGCGACCATAGGTATGCGCGTTGATGATATTATGCTTACAGGTATAAGTTTAATATCAGATAATACGCCTCCGGTTTGGACTGCCACATATCCGAAAGTAACCAGATTAAGATACGACAGATTTGATTTTGCATGCAACCTTGACGAAGAGGCTACAATTTACTATTTATTGAAAAATGATTCAGATGCAGCGCCGACAATTACGGAACTTCTTGCCGCATCTACATTAAGTTTTACAACTGATAATGCCGTGAAGACGATTAGCAATCTTAACAAATCAACAAATTATAAACTGTATCTTATTGCGAAGGACATAAGCGGCAATACTCAATCTGCAATAACAACTGTTGATGTTGCTACTCCAGATTCCGTTTGGTATGAAGATTTTGAAAATACTGCAGAACCGAGTTTCTCAGCTTATCCTGCGACCCCAGCGGCTAAAACATTCAGGTATAATTGGAATTTCTATTATGTAAACAGTATGTTGCCTGCCGATGCCGGTGATAAACATTATGATAATCGCAGTATAAGATTTCAGCAAAATCAAAATGGTTATATAGAACTAAATGATGCCAAACCTAACGGGGCAGGTATTGTAACCGTTCATTACTCAAAATATTCAACAAACAACGGAATTTCAAAATTCACATTAGATTATTCGACAGATGGAAAGACAACGTGGATACCTACAAACGATACGGTTGTTGCAACAACCGTAATGACGCTAACTGCAAAAGATTTTGCAGTTAATACAGCAGGAAATATTAATATCAGAATTGTCAAAACAACAAAAAACAGTTCTGACAGAATAAATATTGATGATATTTTGATTACGGATTCCAACTCTACGCCTGCCGACACTGACGCTCCGATATTGACATTCAATCCTACGGACGGCGCAACAAATGTATCTGTGAACGCAGAGATCACCATAACATCAAACGAACCTCTACGCAAATCCGACAACGGTGAACTAACAAACGGCGATTTGTCAGGTTTGATAACATTTAAAGAGACGAGCGCAGTTGGCGCGGATGTTTCATTTGCGGCGACAGTAAGCGCAGACAAAAAAGTAATCACCATTACACCGTCAAGCGCACTGTCAAACTCTCAACTGTATTACGCAGCAATAGATATTGTAGCCGACACGGCAGGCAACG
>JAISNL010000023.1 GCA_031276235.1 Prevotellaceae bacterium
ACTTAGCAGAACAAGCATTATTTACATATACCTCATTATTCGGATTCTGTAAAAAATTAGATATGGTGGTTTTACCCGAAGCATTAACCCCATATATGAAATTCACCTTTTTCAAATCATTGATTTGAATGCCTTCATTATCGAAAGTTGCTATGTTTTTTATTGTAATTGATTCTATCATACTTATGTATTATTATCATTTCCATTCTCTATAATCTCTTCCAGTTCTCTCTTCGCCTTTTCCAAAGTCTCCGTTGCTTCCAATTGCAACTGTTTAGCTTCCGGATCGGATAATTTCCTCCTGGTTTGATTTTTACAGTTATACTGTATCATTGTATAGTCGTTGTTTACGACGATATACTTCTTGGCGATTCCTTTCCGGAACAATTCTGTTGCTAACAATTCTTTAATCTCTTCGGTTGTCTTTGCCATACTTATTTTCTATATATAAATCTTTAACATCTGTTTATATCCAATATTTTTACTCTTTCCTTTGCTACAAAGGTAGAAAATTTTTGATTGCATCTGGCGATTATTCGCTGGATTGATTTTGCTTGCATGCTGTAAAATTTATGCCATGTTCTTAACCGTTTTGATATTCCAAACCTCGCATCAATACGAAAAACTGCTGAATCCTGTAAATTCGCGTAATACCGATGTTGGCGGAATTTGTTTTATATCTTTTATATCTGCCTGCGTGAAATAACTTATAAATTTCAACAAACGCACAGCTTCTGCATATTCGGGTTCGGTAGGAGGAATTTTGAGCAGCAAAGGTTCTACGTAAATTCTCAAAACCGAAAGTTCATAAACCAGTGATGAATTAAACATTACGTCTGCATTTTCCTGATATGGGAAGATATTTCTGTTTTCGCCGCGCCTTACGCTTTGCCAGCGCCGTATTGTGTCAATGGCTGAATACGACCGTGTTTGAGCATCTCTTACTATGCGTCTTATCAGGCGATTGTCGGTTGTGGGAATACGATTGTTGTTGTCAAGAGCGATTGATGTAAGCGCAGAAGCATAAATTTTGAATTTTCGATTATTATCGATATACTCTGTAAGTTCTGGATTTAATGCGTGAATTCCTTCAATTATTAAAACATCTTCTGCCGACAAAGTTAGATTTTCGTTATCATAATAACGTTTGCCCGTATAAAACGAAAATTTTGGAATTAAAACCGTTTTGCCTTCAAGCAGATTGTTGATCTGTTCGTTAAGCAATTTCAGGTCAAGTGCATGAATTGATTCAAAATCATATTCTCCTTTTGCATCTTTGGGTGTAAATTCTCTATCAACAAAATAATTGTCAAGCGAAATTATTACAGGATTCAGTCCTGCAACTTTCAACTGTATTGCAATGCGCTTTGCGGTAGTGGTTTTACCGCTTGACGAAGGTCCTGCTATCAATATAAGTTTCACATCTTTGCGCTGTGAAATAGCATCTGCAATCGCCGCATATTTTTTCTCGTGCAGCGCTTCGTTCACTTTTATCAGTTCTCCGAATTTATTTTGTCGCACAGCATCGTTAATACGTCCTGCGCTGTGTGCGCCCAAAATTCTGTTCCATTCTTTATGTTCCTGAAATATTTCAAACATTTTGTTTTGCACCACAATATTTTCGAGTTTATCAGGCTCATCAACTCGAGGAAACATCAAAAGCAAGCCTTTGTAATAAGCAAACAGCCCGAAAGTTTTAAGAAATCCTGTTGATGGCAATAGCGGTCCGTAATAATGGTCGGCATAATCGTTTAAAAAATAAACTGAGGTATAAAATCTCGGACGTGTTTTGAGCAGCAAAATTTTTTCGTGATATTCGTTTGCCGCAAACAGTTTTATTGCCTCTTCGGTTGGTATTTTTTTCTTTACGAAAGGAATATCTTCGGCAACAAGTTTTCGCATATACTGTTCAAGTTTATTTATCTGCGTCATTGTAAATTCTTCGCCGCCATTACTAACTTCGCAATACAAACCTTTTGAAACCGAATGTTGCACAATAAGAGTATGTTTTGGAAATAAATCTTTCAATGCTTTTTGCAGCAAAAATGTAAGCGTGCGCTGATATATACGCATTCCATCTGGATTTGAAATGTCGATAAAGTCAACCGTTATCGGCGTGTAAATTTCGTATGAAAGTTCTTTTAATTCGTTGTTTACATAAGCTCCGAGTATTTGAAAATCAAGTTTTATTTGCATATCGTATGCAACGCCGAGAAGCGTTGTGCCGGGCAAATATGATTTTCGTTGCTGACTGTTTTTGCAAAAAACTTCTATCTCTTTCATAAATTCAATTTATTAAAAAATATGTTACTGCAAAGGTAAAAAAATATACCGAAATTAAACGGAAAAAACCGATTTTGCTATCGGATATGTTTCTTACAAATATTTTTTCATAATTCCGTTCTTAATATCTGCGCTGTTTTCGATGATTTTTTGCGCTTCGGATATTTGATTTTCGATATTTTCTATTTCAGAAACGATTTTTCGTTGCTCGGAAAGCGGAGGAAGTGGAATTTTTAAAGTTTCAATTCTTTTCAACGCTAACTTTGGAACGCCAACTGATCTTGTGTTATCCTTTATTTGTTTTTGAAGATTATTTGAAGATAGACAATAGTATAAAAACTCTTTTGTGGTTTTTGTTGTATCAATAACGATCTTTGCCGCATTTTCAGTTAAAGATTTTCCATCTAATTCATCAGGAACTAAACCAACCAGACCTATCGTTCCCGCTATTGAAATATAAACGTCGGTTTTTGAAATTGTATAATTTTTTATTCTATTAAAAACATTCTCATCAATATATTTTAATGACCCTAAATCTATTGTTCCGTTCTTCAAATCTGAAACTCTAATATATGGATAATCCGTTTTATTTGCTGCAAGACTCAACTCTTTCGGTATTCTCTTACCTCCCAAAACTTTTGCAATATTTTGGATTTCTACTTTATTATATTCATTACGATTGTCAAAAAGTAAATTTATTATTAAATTTATTTCGTTTTTTAACCTGTCAATTTTTTCTTTCGCCTCCGCTTCCTTATTTTCTACCGCTTCAATTTCAGCGACAATTTTTTCCTGTATTTCTTTGGGCGGGAAAGGAATTTTTATATTTCTAAAATCCGGCTTCTGTAAATGCTTCAAACCTACGCCTTTGAAATATAATTCGTTTATTATTGATATGATACTTTCCAAATAGTAAAAGATAAATTTGGTTTTTAATGATTCTTCGTTATTACTCTTTACAACAAAAGTATCAGTCGAATATGCTGCTTTGCCGCTATAAAATTTTACAACTGCATTTCCTCCTGTCGATAAAAAAACATTCTCTCCATCAACCAAATATTCATTGAATTTTAATACAGATTCTCCGCTTGTGAAAAATGGATAATTTCCGACTTGGCTATCCTTTGCCGTTCCGACTTTTATTTTAGATTTGGTATTTTCATATAAAACATTTCCTAATTGCACTAATTCCCATTTGCTCTCAACTTTCGCTTTGTCCTTAACCGTGAGCGAAATATTTTTATCAAATATTTTTCGGTCAAAAGTAAGCATATCAATTAGATTGAAATACGAAATATTATCTTTCAATGTTTCGTGAATTGTTGGATATTCGCCTAAAAATGCTTTGTAAATATAGAAACTTGATTTTTCGGGATTGTCGAAATTGTCTTCGTCAAAAAGGCGGGTACATTCGGCGATAGATTTTCCGCGTTGTACAGGGTGTATGCCTTCGCTGCCGCGACGATTGGAAAATTCATAACCGAGAAAACGTTTTTCATCGTCTTTGTCGCCTGTTTTTATTAAAACTACATTCTTTTGCGGATATGCCAAAATGAAATAAAATAACTTCTCTTTCTCTATTTCTATCAGAGCATTCCAAAAGTCTTTTTCGGTTTTTGTGTTGATATTTTTTTTGTATTCCCTGTAAATTTCGTGTTGTTTAATTTTTTCATTCGGCGATTTTTTTAACATTGTAACGTAATCGTCTAAACTGATATTTTCCCAAACATGATTGACGTATTTGGCAACAGGTTTATCTATGCCGTTGCGCGTAACATCTTGGAAATCGTTGAAAAATCGCTCTACATATTTTTGTAAATTGATAACGTCGTAATTATTTTTTCGACGTAAAAACAGTATAACGGTATTTGTCCCCGTTGCCATAAACGTATTACTTCCCAATGCGGTAATAGCGATAATCTCAAAATATTGCAAAATAATTTCGCGGGCTTGGGCGTAAATTCCGTCGTTGCTTAAAATGGAACTCGGCAATATCACGCCTGCTACGCCGCCGTCTTTTAACAGTTGTTTGGTGCGTTCTACAAACAGACATTCTATTTCGGAGCTGACGTCTGAAATACTTTCATAAAGGTCAAAATCTTTTTCAGTATAATACTCGCGCGCAACATTTTTGAACGCCGAAACCGAATAAGGCGGATTTGATATAAGTATGTCAAACTGTTTATTTTCTTTTGGGAAATTATCGTCTTTATGGGAAAGTTTATTTTTGTATTCAGGATAATTGAAACTTGCCAAACCGTCGCAATGAATAACATTTGCCAAACCGTCTCCGTGCAAATAACAGCCGACTTTGCCGACTTTTACCAATCGATAATCTTTTTCTACGCCATAAATATATTGCAATGCCCAATCATAAGGGTAAGTTTTTGCTTTATCAACAATCTTTTTTGCGTCGCCAAAAAATTCACTGCTATCAATATTCTCCAATAAATTTTGCAATTCGTGCATGCTTTCAGTTATAAAATGTCCGCTGCCGGCGGCATAATCAATAATATAAGGAAGCAACTCGTCCCGTTTTCCTTCATGTAACTTCTTCCTTACAAAACTGTCAACCGGCAAACTTTTGATAATAAACTGCGCTATCGGAACAGGCGTAAAAAATTGTCCGGATTCCTGTTTTAAACCCGTCGTCAAAAGCAACTCAAAAAAATCGGAGAGATATTGTTGTTTTTTCGCGTATCTGATTTTGTATCTTTGAAGCAGTTCGACTACTTCTTTTACTACTTTTGCATTTTCGTAAAAAGATTTTTCATCATAAACTTCTTTAATTGCAAATTCATTATTTTTTTCAAGACGAATACGATTTATATCACGCTTTAATTCTTTGGAAAGAGCATCATTTGACAAAAACAGTTGCTGATATTTTTTATCAAACTCATCTTCTGAAAAATCTGTCACCTTTTTTTCAAGAAATTCATACATTCCTTTTTTATACAAATCAGTCAACCGCAACTGAAAGGAAATATCGTTATCAACCCCTTCAATCCACTGAAAACCCAATTCTTTATTAGTTCCTTCATTTGCCTTTTCATCATATATTTTGCATAAAAAAAGAGTGAAAATTTTATTAAATGAATTAGGCTTATCTGAAACAACGTTGTGTCTGAGAATTTCGAGGAAACGATTAAAAATAAAACTGCTGTCTTCCGGTTTTATATCTTTAAGGTCGTTAGCGGTTAGCGCCTTGCTTTCAAAATTATAGGGTTTAACCCATTTGTCGAAAACGCCGTTATCTTTGGTCAGTTTATTCCATTTTTCATAAAAATCTTTAACGTCTCCGGTACGGTAGTTGTCTTCGATTTTTATTATTTCGTTGCGAAAAACAATTTCCTTATCTTTTAATTCAGACGCATAAAGCATAATCAAGTCGGGCTTGTTGCTGAATTTGAAATATGTGAACAGTTGTCCGCCGTCTTTTTTCATGCGAGCAAACGCTTTGTCGAACTCCTTGCCGTAAGTTTTGCATTCAATCAACAGATATTCCGAGCCGTCATTGCGAGTAACGCAAATATCAAGTCTGCCGGACGTTCCATGTCCGGCTGGATAAGTTTTTTCAAGAATGAGATTTTGCGGCTGATAGCCCTTTTCAAGTAAGCGGTCAACACATTCAAGCACGACAAAATTTTCGGGTTGTGAAAAATTTTGCGTAGTTTTACTATCAGATTGTATTTTGTTACCGTAGTTAATAGTCTCTTTGTCAAAATCAATCTCAAT
>JAISNL010000165.1 GCA_031276235.1 Prevotellaceae bacterium
AACAACAGCACCGTCAAACAGTATAGTCAAGAAGAAAACGACTTCGGAAATTTACCATACAACGAGTTTTTAGAGCAGATAAAATGCATATTAAAGGATAATTTTGCAGTTACCAAAGCCGGCGGTTATTCCTGTTGGGTAGTCAAAGATTACCGCGACACAAAAAATAAAGTGCCGTATGTACCGTTTCATTCCGATTTAGCGCGAGCAGGCGAGGAAGTGGGTTGGAAATATCATGACCTTATAATTTGGGACCAGACAGGGCAACGCCGATTAGTTCTTTTGGGCTATCCGAGCGTATTATTTACTCATGTTCAATGTTCTTTTATTGTAGTATTGAGAAAAATTAAATAATTATGAACGAATCGTTAGTTGAATGGACTTTATTGCGCGAGCAGAAATATCTCAACAAATGCTTGGGATTGGGAGTGAAAAAGAAAATTTTTCAGCAGTATTCTACTGAATATGGTAGAATTGATTTTGCTCACGAATTGAACGATGGCAGAATTGCCATTACAGAACTCGAAACGGTTATTGACAATAAATCAAAATTGGAATACTGTCAATATCAATGTCTTGAATATGCAAATATTCAGTTTGGCACAAAAGAAAAACCGTTGATTGTCATTCTTATAGCAAATGAAACGCCTGAAAAATATAAGAAGCAACTGATGAATTTTTCGAGAGAAAACAATTTTGAGTTTAAAACCTATTCACTTGAAATTGTCAATTCATATTATAAACAGTTGATTGAAGAGGCAGTTAAAAATTCAGGCATTCCGCTGGTAAAGCCTGTGGCAAACAATTTTACGCATTTATCTTGCCTAAATCGGTTTATCTTGCCGTTTTTTGATTTGGAAAAAGACACTTTGGAAAGATCTGATTTTATTGAATACTTTGAGTTAAAAGATGATAGAGCCAATAGTCATTTCAAAGTGCATAAACAAATGGCAGAATATTTTGAATTGATAAAAGATATTTCAAAAACTAATAAACTGTCTGAAATTCAACTTACAGAATATGGCAAACGATTTAGAGATAACATAAATTACGAATTTGCAGTTTATAAACATTATTCAAAAGCAGATTTGAAAAGAATAAATTTGAGTTTGGAACAAAAGCGGATTTTGCTTGAAAGTTTGATGAATGGAAATATCGGCGAATTGAAAGGTAAAGCCAATTTGCTTTATTTTTTGCGTTTTGTGCATTTAACAGAAGGCGTTTGGATACCGCGAGGACGAAAAATGGATAAACAAAAATTGGATTTTGCCAACAGTTTTCTGAGTACAAATTATTCGGAAATTACACTTTGTAATTGGCTGAATTTTATTTGTACGCACGCAGGGGAATTAGAATTAGTCGAAAGAATAAAAACGGATACCGAATACGACCGAGCTACACTTACAAGTTTGGGTTCGCGGGTTTTAGGCTTTATTGAAATGGATTTGCATTTAAAAAGAGAACGGGCACAAATACCTTTACAATTATGAAAAAATTTTCAGTTAAACTCACTGTCTATAAATATTCTCGTTTAAAATGGGTTGAATATGAAATATTTGAAGCGGAAAACAAAGAAATCGCAAAGAAAATTGCAAAAGACTTTACTGTTTCAACAAAATGGGCGCTGGACTTAACACCAATACCTGATTTACGAACCTTAAAAGAGAAAATATATTGAAATTAGCAGGTGAAAAATACTCTGAAAAAGAGTTTGGCGGTGCAAAATACAATCCGTTCTCTACCCCTAAAATCTTTATTGATGAGGTCGATTACGAAGGATATATCATTGCTGAATGGAAAACAGAAGATGGCAATAAATTTACCTTGCAAAGAAACGCCGATTATCCGTCATGCCCACCTGACATTGCAATTCTCATAGCCACTCTACAAAATGCCGTTGCTGCATTTTTGCAATCCGAAACAGATTGGTTTTCGCGTAGTTTGACGCTTTTAAAACAAGAAAAATCATATCAGGACTACCGCAGACAAGTAGATAGTGCAACAGGTACAAAAGAATTGTTGAAAGAGTGGGAAAACCGCAGGGACAGCAATTTGAATAAATTAAGGTACTTCGTAAAACCTAATTTTGTTGCGGCAAAGATAAACCGTTTCAGCCATGCAATGGACCCGGATAGGGGTATTTTGACATTCATTTCGTTTCTGTTTTCGGAAACAAGACAAGTATTTGGTATTTACGCGTTAAAACGGACTTCGGAAACATTGAAAAGAGAGATTGATTCAATTGACACAATGCGAAATCAGTTGAGAGCAGCACTTGACAAAGATAAAAAGGACGGTGGCGGCGTAACAGAATGGTTTGAGCAACTGTTAATCAATGCGGCAGAAAAAGCAGCCACACTTAGTGATATCATTGATATAACAGATGACTTATTACAAAATAGAACGGAGTTATTGCGAAATAAAGTAGTATTCACCATTACCTATTTTTTAGATGGCATATATCTAAATCACAACGGTATATGCTTGAAGTGGGACAAAAGAAAGTTGGTAAACTCTACAAACAAGAATTTTTTACCCGCATTTTCGGCTTACTTTGGTTTTTCAAACTACACAAAACCAACGTCTATAATTGAAGTCGCAAATGAAGTTGATGAGGACGAAGTTACATATACGATTGTGCATAAAGTTTTAATCCC
>JAISNL010000034.1 GCA_031276235.1 Prevotellaceae bacterium
TTTATCATATACTCTTTCAAGTTCCGGTTTGCCCATTGACGAAATTGCGTCCCCCGTTTACTCCGCACGCGAAATCCTATGGCAAGAATCATTTCCAAACTGTAAAAGGTAACGTTGTATTGTTTGCCGTCGGCGGCAGTTGTTAAGTAATCCTTGACAACTGAATTTTCATTTAATTCATTATCTTTCAATATGTTTATTATATGAAAACTGATATTTTGTTTGGAGGTGTCAAAAAGTTCGGCAAGCATTTGCTGATTTAACCAAACATTTCCGTCCTTTGCCATCAGCGCGACAGATGATTTTCCGTCGTCGGTGTTGTAGATGATTATGTCGTTATTTTTCATACTGATTCAATTTTTTGTAATATATTGTTTTTGCCTGTTTAAAAATTCCAAAACTCTTCCAATTAACGTTATTTGCCGCCAGCATCACAAAAACGGCAAAATGTACACATATCATATTGCTCAAATTTCTGCTTTGCAATTATATTTTCATCTGGCATATCCTTTATATTTTTGACATGCGACACAACACAAAGATATTGATAATTTCGGATTTTGCATAAAAGATGCATTTCTTTTATTTTTATTTTTTTCAAGAATCTTCGTCAATATCGGACGGAAGAGTTAGCCTCGTTTTTATTCCGATTTTTTTGATAAAAAGATACAAAATCCTGCATTATTTGCCAAAATAAATCTATTATTGCATTGACAATCAATAAAATACACCTTTGTCAATGAAGTACTAACTAATTTTATTCAATTCAGATATTACAAAAAAGTATGTTAAAAGCAACAAAATGTTTGTATTACTTAAATATTTTCAATGAATTAGGTACGTCTTCTTTTTAATAGCAGTGCTATCGTAAGACAAATACATCCGATTAATATCCAAAAACAAACCCAAGAAATCTTTCCCAAGGTATCAGGTGCTTTCGGCTTGAACATAAATTCTATTGTATGTTCGCCGGCTGGCACGCGTAAAGCCCTCAAAACATAATCGGCGCGGAAATGCGGCACAGGCTGCCCATCAATAAAGGCTTCCCAATAAGTAAGTCCATCATTATAATAAATCTCGGAAAAAACAATTATTTGCCCGGTCTTTGAATTCGATTTATATTTTATATGATTGATTTCATAATCAATCATTTCAATTGTACGAGTAGTATCTTCTTGAAATACAAAGTTTTTTATCTGATTTTCAAAGCGTTTATCAACGACAGCCGTGTTTTTCAAATTTACTTTACCAATAGCGGCAATTTCTTCATCTGCATTCTCTACAACATTCACACTATCAACATACCAAGCATAGCCCAATGCGTCTATATTTTGCTGAACAAGCAGTTTTCCTCTGTTATTACGGTCGGGGGAAATTATATATTTAGTATTCAACATGCTCAACACATTAATATCCAACTTGTTAAGATACTTTTCAATTAGATCCTGATAACGGCGTAATTTTGCTCCGTGATATCCGCCGATTGATTTATGGTAATACGAGGTACTTGCATCATTGAATGGCGATACGGATATATTAAATACGCGAAAATTCGGATCTGAATCTTCTAAAATTTGTTTGTCAGCGTCTGTTATATCCCATGCTGTTTTAGTGGCATCTTTTGATAAAAAATCACCATTATTCAGATAACGTTTGTCAACATTCGCCATATCAAATAAGATAAGAGCTGCAATTGCAGTAATTAAGAATGATTTTTTTATTTTTTTAGCGCCGTACAGCCACAACAATCCAGCTCCGATTAAAATAATAATTACCGTACGCCATGCATCGTTGCGAAATATGGCAATACGAACACTTTCCAAATCATTTATAATGCTTAATATCATTGAATTGGAAAGGTTTTGAGATTTCAAGGCATTCAAGTCCTGTTCGGAAGAAAAATTAAAAAACAATCGAGGCAAAAGAATAAACAATAAAGCAAGCCCTGCTGTAAGCGACAAACTGATAAGAAATTCTTTCTTTTTTTCAACTACAAGCCTATAATTTTCAATTATTTTAGATAATGACAATATTGCAAGCACAGGTATTGTCAACTCGGCAATAACCAAGATGGACGAAACGGCTCTGAATTTATTGTACATTGGAAAATAATCAAGGAATAAATTTGTGAACCACATAAAATTATGCCCCCATGCAAGCAAAATAGACAAAACAGTTCCTACAAGCAAAGCCCATTTCAAATATCCTTTTACAATAAACAAGCCGAAAATAAACAGAAACAAAATGAAAGCGCCGACATACACTGGACCTGAAGTACTCATCTGATTGCCCCAGTAACTTGGTTGCAGAGCGGCATATTCGCGGACTTCTTTATCGAGTTGATTTAATGCAGATTTATTTTTATTTAGGTCGCGTTGCAATTGCCCGTTTCGTTGTGTATAGCCAATAGGTTCGGATGCTCCGCCTTTCGTATTCGGGATAAGCAGCGTAAAAGTTTCGCCTATACCATAACTCCATTGTGTTGCATAATCACGGTCAAGCCCGCTTGTTTTGACTTCTGCATTATCAGTCAATTCAGATTTGCCACGAATAGTTTCCTCTGAATGTTTTGCCGATAAGATAAGATTTGTAGAATTTATTCCGAATGCAATCAAAGCCGCAACAAATAACACAATAGTTGCTTTCATAAATTTTGCAATCTGTTTTTTTCTTATATCATTAATAAATCTGCAAATGACAAAAATTCCGACAAACAATAAAAAATAATATGTCATTTGAATATGATTAGAGAACAATTGCAAGGCAAAAAACAAAGATAAAATAGTGCCTCCTATCAAAAATTTTCCGCGATAAGCCCAAATAATTCCTGCCAAAGTAGGCGGAATCAATTCCAACACACAGACTTTCCAAATATGTCCGGCTTCGATAATAATCAAAAAATATGAAGAAAAAGCGTATGCTATAGCGCCACTAATCGCCAGCCATGGATTGACCCTCAACGCCAACAAGAGTATAAAAAATCCAAGCATATATGCGAATAAATAACTTGCCGGAGCCGGCAACCATCCTTCAAAAGCATCCCTCAGTTTTCTCAAAACTGGAGCAGTTTGACAAGTTGGAGCAATTTGGTAAGTAGGCATTCCCGAAAACATTCGGGATGACCATAAACTTCTTTCTCCATCATTTGCTTTTGCGTATTCTGCTAAATCTCTGCCCATTCCCGCACCTGTACGTATATCCTGCTGGAATAATGCCTTTCCTTCGAAAATGGCAGGCGTGAAATAGCCAACTGAAATTACAACAAATATTGCAATAGCCGTAACATACGGCAAAAATTGTTTGATCTTTGTTTCCATTTTATTTGTATTTATTTTAGCAAAAATAATAATTTTATTCCAATCTATAAATTATTTAAGGATATTTTCATGATTTTTTGTTTACAAAATAATCCGATATGGTTTTTGCCAATCGTTCACCGACAATTTCACTTAATTCGTCAATTCCTGCATTTTGTATTTTTGACAGTGTTTTGAATTTTATTAATAATTTTTGCGCAGATTTTTCTCCTATTCCTCGAATACAGGTTAATTGTGTATTCATCATTGCTTTGCTCCGTTTATTTCGATGAAATTCAATAGCAAAACGATGCACTTCATCTTGAATTGCTACCAATAATCTAAAATGAGGCTCAGTTGGTTTTATTCCTATTCGCATAGGAGGATATCCGAACAAAAGTTCGTTTGTTTTATGACGTTTGTTTTTTGCCAAACCAGCAACATGAATTTTCAATCCCAACTCATCTTCAATAACTTTCCTCACCGTTTCCATTTGCCCGCGTCCACCATCGGCAATTATCAAATCGGGGAGTTCCATTTTTTCGTTCACAAGTCTCGAATATCTGCGCAAAACAACTTCTCGCATCGAAGCGTAATCATCTGCTCCTGTTACTGTTTTTATGTTATATTTTCGATAATCTTTCTTGCTTGGTCTCCCGTTTTTAAAAACCACACATGATGCAACAGCATTCGTCCCCTGTATATTGGAATTATCAAAACATTCTATATGACGGGGCAATACATCTAATTTCAATTCATTTTTTAATTTTGAAAGAACACGATTAGCATATTTGTCAGGATCATCTGCCTTCATTTGTTTTAACCGTTCAAATTGATATGTTTTTAAATTCCGAAACGACAGTTCAACTAAAGTCAATTTATCTCCACGACGCGGAACAGTAAAAAGATGATTCGGAATTTCATGGTCGGGTAAAAACGGGACGACTATTTCAAAAGACAATTCTCCTAATCGATTAAGCATTTCTACAATTACATAACTCAATAGCGATTCTTTCGTATCTTCAATGCCAGGATTAAGTTCAAATGTCTGAGACTGCACAATTACGCCTTTTACGACACGCATAAAATTGGCAAAGCCTGTTGCTTCATCTATCAAAACAGTTATAACATCTATTGTCTGAATAGCCGAACTTACAATTATCGATTTAGATCGATAAGCTTCCAACCTGTTATATCGTTCTTTCAGCAGCTGCGCATCTTCAAAACGGTAGTCTGCGGCGGCGTTATTCATTTCGTTGAGCAAATATTGCATTACATTTTGAGTGTCTCCTTTCAATATTGACAAAACTTGATCTATTTGCAAATCATATTCATCTTCGGTTTGTTTGCCAATACAAGGCGCTTTACAATTGCCAATATGGTATTCAAGACAAGTTTTATATTTTCCTCTGGCAATTTTTTCCTGCGAAAGATTCAATTTGCATGTTCGCAATGAATATAATCTTTTAATCAAGTCAAGCAGAAATCTGATAGTTGACACATCCGAATATGGACCAAAATATTTTGAACCATCTTTTGGCGTTTTGCGAACTACAAGCAAACGGGGAAAATGTTCGTTTCTAACACAAATCCACGGATAAGTTTTATCGTCTCGCAATAAAATATTATACCGAGGCTGATATTTTTTTATCAACGCATTTTCCAAAAAGAATGCATCCGATTCTGTTTCCATCACTATATACTTGACATCATTAATCATGGCTACCATTGCTTCTAATTTAACGTTGCCTCTTATATTCGACAAAAAATATGACGAAACTCTTTTGCGCAAGTCTTTTGCTTTTCCCACATAAATCAATTTATTTTCAGCATTAAAAAATTGATAAACACCGGGAGAATGCGGCAAAAGCGCAACCTGGTTTTTTATTTTTTCATTCGTTTTCAACTTATATAATGTTACATATTTAATTCGTTCCACGTGGAACGTTTAGCACAAATATCTAATTCAAGTTCCACGTGGAACGCTTATCTTCCCAATAAAACGAGCAAAACAGAAATATCAGCAGGGGATACACCTGAAATCCTCGATGCCTGTCCTATTGTTTCAGGCATAATTTTCGTTAATTTCTGTTGAGCTTCTATAGTTATATTTGCTCTTGAATAATCAAAATCATTCGGAATTTTGACTTTTTCTAATCTGCTCATTTTCTCGACAAGAAGTTGCTCACGTTCTATATACCCTGCATATTTTATTATTATTTCAGATTCTTCAATAACGCCAGATGTGAGATTTTCTATATTTTTAATTTTCATGCCAATATCCGACACTGATAAAATATCATTTATAGAAACTTCTGGGCGAGAGACAATATCTGAAAGTTTCTTTTTCTGAGTAAGCGAGGCAGAACCAACTGACTCCAAATAATAATTTATTTCATCAGGCGAAACAGAAATATCATTAATAAGAAAAAGCATATCTTCGATTGCCTTTTGTTTCTTCATCATATTGTTATATCTATCATTTGATGCCAATCCAATTTTATATGACAACTCCGTAAGACGTGCATCCGCATTATCCTGCCTCAATAAAATACGATATTCTGAACGACTTGTAAACATCCTATACGGTTCGTCAACTCCTTTTGACACCAAATCATCAATCAGAACACCAATATATGCTTGATTACGTGAAAGTACAAATTTTCCGGCATAACACGATTTGAGATGTGCATTTATACCAGCCATCAATCCCTGTGCAGCTGCCTCTTCGTATCCTGTTGTTCCGTTTATTTGCCCCGCAAAAAATAAATTTTCGATCAATTTTGTCTCCATTGTATGATAAAGTTGAGTGGGAGGGAAATAATCGTATTCGATGGCATAACCGGGGCGAAAGATTTTGACATTCTCAAATCCTGATATTTTTCGCAACGCATCATATTGAACATTCAGCGGCAAAGATGATGAAAATCCGCTCAAATAATATTCATGAGTCTCAAAGCCTTCAGGTTCTAAAAACAATTGATGCGAATCTTTATGCGAAAAAGTCCTAATTTTATCTTCAATACTTGGGCAATAACGCGGACCTATACCTTTAATAATGCCAGTAAACAATGGAGATTCAGCAAAACCCATTTCTAAAATTTGATGAACTTCAGGCGAAGTATGAATAATATAACATGGTTTTTGTTTTTTTACAGGTTCAATTTCGGGTAGAAAAGAAAATTTGGATGGATTTTCATCTCCGTTCTGGACAATCAATTTTTCAAAATCTACAGTTCTCCCGTCAAATCGGGGAGGAGTGCCTGTTTTCATCCGCCCCGATTCAAATCCCAACTGAACTAATTGTTCTGTAATTCCGGCAGAAGGCATTTCACCCATCCTTCCACCATCAAGATGCGTGCGTCCAACATGAATTTTACCGTTAAGGAAAGTTCCTGCTGTTAGAATGACAGACTTCGCATAAAATTTAACACCAAGCGCAGTTATCACACCTTCAACTTTTTTGTTGTTAACAATAAGCGCAACCACAAAATCTTGCCAAAAGGAAAGTTTGTTATGAGATTCCAGTATTTTTCTCCACTCAATAGAAAAAAGAGAGCGGTCGCATTGAGATCTCGGACTCCACATTGCAGGTCCTTTTGAACGATTAAGCATCCTAAACTGCAGAGATGCTTTATCTGTAATAATTCCCGTACACCCGCCAAGTGCATCTATTTCGCGAACGATTTGCCCTTTTGCCACTCCGCCAATAGCAGGATTACATGACATCGCGGCAAATTTAGTCATATCCATTGAGATTAAAAGTGTGTGTGAACCAAGTTTTGCTGCCGCCGCTGCCGCTTCACATCCTGCATGTCCTCCACCCACAACAATTATATCGAACGTATAAAGCATCTAAATTGTTATTTTTTTGAGATAATTATTTTCTTTTGAACGCATTAGAGCAATTTCTAATTTTGTAGAATCTTTGTAGGAACAGAGATGGAGAATACCATGTATCATTACTCTATATAATTCTTCCATAAACAATTGCTTATATGCAATCGAATTCGCTCTAACAGAATCTATACTTATAAAAATATCACCTGAAATTTTACTGTCATCGCAAAAATCAAATGTTATAACATCTGTAAAATAATCGTGGTTTAAATATTTTTTATTTATGTCAAGGATATAATCATCCGAACAAAAAATAAAATTGATGTTCCCAATGGTTTTATTCTCATCCTTCACAACATCGGCTATCCAATATTTTATTTTACGGAGATCCGTTAATTTGAAAGAACAATTTTCAGAGAAAAATCTTATCATTTTTATCAATTAAATAAAAAGCATTTATTTTTTTAACAGCCAAAGCAAAGGATTAAGCGCCTTGCCATCTTTCCACAACCCGAAATTCAATTGCGAGCCGTCATCATCATTTCGGTTCGCAACTTTTCCAAGCACTGTTCCTGTTTTTACAGCTTCGCCAGCTTTCACTTTTACGCTTCCAAGCCGAGAATATGAAGTAAAATATTCACCATGCCTCACAAGCACGCATAAATTCAATCCTGTCGCCGGAGCTACGCTTGTAACAACACCATCAAAAATAGCCAAAACATTTTCACCCGCAACGGTTGATATGTCAATCGCGGTATTGTCCAACTGCACATGCTGGCTAACTGAATGGTTTCCAAAAAAACTTACAATCCTGCCTTGTCCAACAGGCCATGGCAAGCGTCCGCGATTAGCCGTAAAATTGGCAGAAAGTTTAACATTTTCTGGGGATTTGGAAATTCCTGCAGATTTGTCTTTTGCTATTTCTTTTTTCATAAGTTCTTCTATCTTTTTATTCAAAGCCGCCAAATCACTACGTTTTCGCTGTAAACGTTTTTTTAATTTTGCTTCTTCATTTTTAAGTCCTTTCAATATTTGTTTTGCATCTTCTTCGTCTTTAGTCAAACGTTCTATTTCCTTGCTGCGTTCCGATTTATAAATATCAAGTTCCTGTTTTTTATCTGACAATAATGCAATTTCCTGTGCCATTTTTTGATTTGTCTGCTCAATTTTTTTTGCCTGCACAAATACAACATCCGCATACGACTGCAAATATTTTAGACGCCGATATGCTTGGCTAAAATCTTCACTTGCAAAAACGTACATCAGCCATGTCGCTTTTTTACGATTAGTATAAATATTTACAACCAACTCGGAATATGAGTCTTTAAGCCGATTTATTTGGTGTCGAATTTCGTCTATTTTTTTATTATTTTTTTCAATTTCGTTTTCTGTAATGGAAATTTGTATATCAGTATCGCTAATTAATTTTTTGCGTTGCGCAATACGACTGTTCAACAATGAAAGATAAGTGGTTTTTGACTGCTTCGCCTTGGTGTTTTTTGAAATTTGATTCGAAATCTGTTCTATTTCTTTTTCAGCAGCCTTTTTACTTTTTATAAGTTTTTCTTCCGCCGATTGCGAAAACAAAGCAACCGTTGCAAATAAAAAACCAAATATTAAAATACTTCGTAATTTTTTTTTCATTTTGCTATCCTGTCTTTTATTTTTTTACATCTGTCAATTTTCATGCGAATTTCATCGGCATTTGCCACATCCTGTTTTGAAAGAGAATCTTCCCAGTAAAGTATTGCGGTATTATATTCTTTCAATTCAAAAAGTACATCTCCATAATGATCTAACATGACAGCGTTTTCTCTGCCTCCAAGAGTCATTATCTTGCGAAAAACTGTTTGAGCTTCGCTATTGCGTCCGAGTTTGTGCAATATCCACGCATAAGTATCAAGGAACGTAGGATTTTCAGGTTCAGCGGTAATGGTTTTTTTCGACATTTCAAGAGCGCGTTTCAAACTTTTACCGTCTTCACTTAAATAATATGCATAATTATTCAGCACGCTGATATTAGCTGTATCAATTGCCAAAACCTGTTCATAGATTTTATATGCCGCTTTTTTATTGTTATCTGCATGATACAAATCACCGAGAAACGCTAACATTTCTTTACGATTTTTGATATATTGCTTTGTCTTCAAAGTAGATTCAAGAAGTGTAATTGCTTCGGAATAACGCTTCATTTCATAGAATATTGAAGCTTTTTGCAACAACAGATCATATTTTTCGTGCGCATAAACAATCGCCGTATCAATTGCAGACAAAACATTTTCCAAATCGCGATTATAATACAGCAATGCAATTTTTATTTTCCATGCATTGGTATTTTGTTTATTTTGCTGTAATTCATCATCAACAATACGCATTGCTTGAGTTTGCCGCTCTGTTTGAATGAGAAACGAAGCATAAAACTGTTTGAAATCCCATTCATCATCATAATTTTCGGCAAGCAGATTAAACATTTGTTCTACATCGCCACGATAGCGATTTTGCTGCCAAAACGGAAGGGCTGGGGCAAAATATTCTATCTTATTGGCAAGAGGAATAGATTTGTTAACTGCAATTTTACGAATAATTTCAAAAAATTTATCGTATTCTTGATTTTGCTGATACGTTCCTGCTAAAGCAAACAAAGGAGCAGCATAGTTTTCATCAAGTTCGTGTGCTCGCGTCAAATACTGCAAAGCAACAGAATCATTGCCGCTGCGGTTAAAAACTTCGGCAAGTAAAAGATTTGCCTGAGGATTTTCCGTATCGCGATCAAAATATCGCAACGCTTCTACCAGAGCGGTAGAATTATTGTTTGTTGCATAATATATTTGCATCTTCGCAAATAATATTCTTTCGGAAAAACCCGAAACTTTTTGCAGCGAATCATAAAGCATTAAGGCTTTATCAAATTGATTCTGCCGATAATATAATGCTCCCATTTCATAAACAATATCATCATCGCCATTTTTGAAACCTGTAAGATATTGATACGTTTTTATTGACAAATCCACATCGCCTGCAATAGCGCTAATCTGCGCTAAATGTTTACCATACCAGAAATTTGCAGAATCCAAAGTAAACGCTGTTTTGCCTGCCTTCAACGCCTCGCTCGCATAACCTTCTTTCAACAATACATTGGACAATAAATAATAGCAGGCAGCACAGTCGGGATCAACAGAAATAGATTTCAACAAAAACCGGTGTGCATTCAATATGTCGCCCTGATAATATTTTCGCGAAGCATCTATCAAATAATATTCGCGTTCAAGGTCAACAGGAATATTTCTATTACGGCTCAATGTTTCATGCAACGATGAGCAACTAAAAAATATTACTGCCATAAATAGCATTTTAACATAAATCCCTACTGTTAATCGTAATATTCTAATTATTTCTTTAATTTTTTTTCTCAATTTAGTTTAAAATTTTAATTTAAAATTCATAATTATTTTGTGCCTGTAGAGCCAAATCCACCATCTCCTCTTTCTGACAGCGACAAGTCCGTAACATTTTCCCATTCCACACGTTTAAACTCACAAACAATCATTTGCGCTATGCGTTCTCCCGGTTTCAATACAAATTCATCATTCGATAAATTGATAAGTATTACGCATATTTCACCGCGATAATCAGGGTCTATCGTACCTGGCGTATTTACCAGCGATATGCCGTGTTTTATTGCTAAACCACTGCGAGGTCTAATCTGAGCTTCGCAGCCATCAGGAAGTTCAATAAACAATCCGGTAGGAATAAGTTTGCGATCCAGTGGTTTTAGTATTATTGCCTCTTTGATATTTGCACGCAAATCAAGTCCTGCCGACTGTAAGGTTGCATATTGAGGAAGTTCAAACGCCGATTTATTTACGATTTTTATTTTCATCTGTATATAATTTCTGCAAATTTACACATTTAATAAGAACATCAAGCCATTAAAGCCAAAGTTTTATTAATCTCTGCAAAAATAATAATTTTTTTGACAAGCAGGCAATAAATTAAATCGCCATCACTTACTTAATTTTATTAACTTTGCGGCGTAAAATATATCATCATAATGAAAATGAAAACAATTAAAATTGCTTTTTCTGCATTTGCGCTGCTTGCGGCAGGTTGCGCTTCGCAAAATATAATATCCGAAGAAGCAAAAAAAACATATATGAAAAATGTTTACACGCTTCTTGTTCACGAAATTTCGAATGATGCTGAAGTTACAATAGTTGAAGACAGTATAAAAGTGATTTTCACATCCGGAATTTTGTTCAATGTAAACGAAACAATAATTGCCAAAGAATTATATCCCTGCTTCAAGCGTTTTGCCGATGCTCTTAATAAATATGAGAATACAAAAATTCTTATAACAGGTCATACGGATAATACGGGCGACGAACAAATAAATGTTGAATTATCACAAAAGCGAGCAGACAGCACAAAAAAATTACTGCATGAATTTAATGTTCTCGAATCGCGCATGTTCACGCTGGGTCACGGCTCTGCCATTCCTGTCTGCGATAACGCTTCCGCACAGGGACGATCAAAAAATCGCCGTGTTGAATTTGTTATTTTGTACAATTATACAACTAATAAAAAATAGCAGGCTTACAAACAAATGCGTTCACAACATAAAATTTAGCACATGCATATTGACAAACAAATAATATCTTTTATAAAAAAACATCATGTACTCACGCTTGCAACATTTGATGGCAATGAGATATATTGCTCCAACTTGTTCTACGCTTACGACATGGAGAACAACGCGTTTATTTTTTATTCAGATGCAGATACAAAACATTTCAACGATATAAAAAACAACAATAATGTAGCGGCATCAATAGTTTTGGAAACAAAAATTATCGGTAAAATACAAGGTTTACAACTTAACGGAATTGCAACTCAACCCACAAACGAAATGAGAAAATATTGTCACAAAATTTACATGACCCGCTTCCCCTATGCAATAACAGGCAAAGCCTGCCTATGTAGGATTGAAATCATTTTTGCCAAATATACAAACAACATGTTAGGCTTTGGTAAAAAAATAATTTGGAAAAAATAATATTAATTAATCGGTATGAAAAATGCGGTGATAATTGTAGCAGGAGGTATTGGCTTACGGATGGGCAACCCTATTCCCAAGCAGTTTATGTTGATACGAAACAAGCCTATTTTGATGCATACGGTTGAAAAATTCATTGTATTTGATAATTCTATCAACATAATAATAGTTCTTCCCGAAAAGCAAATTCAAATGTGGCAAAAACTATGTGCCGCACATGATTTTAAATACAAACATGCAATAGTAGCAGGAGGAATTACCAGATTCCATTCTGTTCAAAACGCTTTGAAAACTATTTCATCCGATTATGAAATTATTGCCGTACACGATGGAGTACGTCCCTTAGTGAACCCAGAAACAATAAGGAAATGCTTTGAGCTTGCAATGGAAAAAGGTAGCGCTATTCCCGTAATACAGGTAAACGAATCGCTACGACGAATACAGCAAAACACAACCGAAATCATCAATCGCGAAGGCGTATGTATTGTACAAACGCCCCAGGTTTTCAGGTACGATATTATAATAAATTCATACAAACAAGCCTACGCTACCGAATTTACCGATGATGCGTCGGTTGTTGAAAAGTCAGGTTATTTCATAAATTACACAAACGGTCAACGTGAAAATATAAAAATTACATTTCCATCAGATATTAATTTAATTGAACGATTGATATAAGGTTACGAAATGTTAATACCTTTCCGAATTTTCTTGGTTCTCGAAACCCTTTTATCCAGCACGTAAATTTGACGGCTTATTGCCTGATTCAATGAAACCCATGTTTCGGTTTTTGATACTCCCGGAATATTCTGAATCGTGCTGACCAAAACTTCCATAAGATGCGAATTGTCGTGGCAATAAACTTTAACCAACATGGCAAATGCACCAGTAACAAAATGACATTCAACCACTTCAGAAATTTTCGTCAATTGCTCGACAACAGAGTTGTACATGCTCAATTGTACTAATGTAACTCCGACAAAAGCACATAAATCAAACCCAAGAGATTTGGGTCTCACAATAAGCTGAGAGCCAACTATGATGCCGGCTTCTTCCATTTTTTTTACACGTTGGTGAATTGCAGCTCCTGAAATGCCACATTCTCTGGCAATTTCCAAAAAAGGAATTCTTGCGTTTTTTACCAGATAGTAAAGAATTTTCTGGTCAATTGCATCAACTTGGTATTTTACTGTCATTTTTATAATTTTTTATTATTTATATAATTTTGTTAAAAAAGCAAAATTACAATTTTTTTTATAAAACAAAAGTCTTTTTTTATTTTTTTTTATTTTTGCTTGTAAATTATTTTTTTTTTATACTTTTGTCGTCTCAAATTATTGAAGAGATGGTTTGCAATGCCCGGGTGGCGGAATTGGTAGACGCGCTGGTCTCAAACACCAGTAGGTTCACCCCTGTGTCGGTTCGAGCCCGACCCCGGGTACAAAAAGAGAAATAATCCGTGTAGTCGCACGGATTTATTTTTTGTCCCCATTCAACTTTAGAAATCTTGTAAAATTGCATAGCTGATAATTTCACTCAAAAAATCAGAACATATCCCTTTGGTATGATATGATTTATATTTGAAATGAATAATTTATCATATCATGCAAGAGGTTGACATGTTGTTGTTAATTTTTTTATAATTTTGCTTCTTTAATAATCAATATATGAAATACTACATAATAGCTGGCGAAGCTTCGGGAGATTTGCACGGAGCAAATTTGATGCGGGAACTGAAACATATTGACTCTGATGCACAATTTCGTTTTTGGGGTGGAGACCAAATGCACTCGCAGGATGAAAATTTAGTGCGCCATTATAAGGATACTGCAATTATCGGATTTTGGGAAGTAGTAAAAAAACTGCGCCAAATATTCCGCAATATTAAATTTTGCAGGCAGGATATATCCGATTATAATCCCGATGCTGTTATATTGATTGATTATCCGGGATTCAACTTTCGTATTGGTGAATTTGCCAAAAACAAAGGGTTTAGAGTATTTTATTATATTGCGCCGAAAGTTTGGGCGTGGAAAGAGTCGCGCGTAAAAAAACTGCGTAGATTTACGGATAAACTTTTTGTAATTTTTCCGTTTGAAGTTGAATATTTCAAGCGCAGGAACATGGATGTATTCTACGAAGGAAATCCTTTAACAGACTTGATTGATGAACATTTGGCAAATAAAAAACCGTTTGGAGATTTTATTTTGCACAACGACCTGCCCGACAAACCTATTATTGCGGTGCTTGCCGGAAGCCGTAAACAGGAAGTGGATTATATCCTTCCGCGCGTAAAAAAACTTGTAAACGATTTCCCCGAATATCAGTTTGTGCTTGCTGCAGCGCCTGCAATGGACAAAGATTTTTACAGAAAACATTTGCCCAATTACGAAATGGCAATTGTATATAATCAAACTTACGAAACGCTTATGCACTGCTCGGTTGCAATTGTTGCATCGGGTACTGCGACTCTCGAAGCCGCTCTGCTCGGAGCGCGTCAGGTGGTATGTTACGGTGGAAGCGAAATCTCATATCAAATAGGCAAACGGCTGATAAAGGTAAAATACATCTCGCTGGTAAATTTAATACTGAACAAACCCGTAGTAAAAGAACTGATACAACGCGACATGTCAACAGACAAAATGAAAGCCGAACTCAACGGTTTGCTGTTTGACGTTGTAAGGCGCAGGCAAATAGTAGATGATTATACACAGTTAGCCGAAATGCTGGGCGAGCGAGGCTCGGCGTATCGAATAGCAAAAGCAATGATTAATGAAATTAATAATCTGAAAAACAAAAATGCTGCCGATACTTAAAATTGTTTATATTTCATACAGAATTTATTTTATTTAGCATAATTTTGATAAATAGTCGCTCCTTACGAACTCTACACCTTGTTGATATATAATAAAATAATGGCGAAAATATTTGGAAAATAATGCAGTTAAACCTTTTCAAGGCGATACAATTAATAATGTGCTAATAAATAGTCGTTTCTTACTAACTCTACACATTACTGATATATAATAAAATAATGGTAAAAATATTTGGAAAATAATACAGGATTTTGCATCTTTGTACCGTAAAATTGGTAAAAATAAATCAAAAAATACATAGAAAATGGAAGGAAAATTACTGGACACAAAACAGCGCGAACTGTTCCGCCCAATGTTGAATGACATTATAAACAAGCGTCATGAGTTGGTTCTGCTTGCAGATGTAATTGATTGGCAATATTTTGAAAAGAATTCAGTCCGCTTTATTCCAGCGTTGGACAGCCGAGCGTGCCCATTCGATTGATGATTGGCTGCCGGATGTTGAAACATTTAAAAAATTTGGGAGATGAAAGTTTAGCCAAAGCATGGATAGAAAATCCTTACATGCAGTATTTCTGCGGAATGCGCTGTTTTGAACACAAATTTCCGTTTGATCCGAGCGATTTTGTTCATTTTCGCAATAGAATTGGCGAAGAGGGTTTTGCAATATTTTCGCGTATAGCGTTGAACTTCACAACGATGAAAAAGAATTTAAGAATGAAAATGGCATTTGTCCGACACAACGGTACAGGAAAATTTCACTACATTTCCGACAGATGCTAAATTATGTAAGAAAGTGATAGATAAATGTAATAAGATAGCGAAAAAGACAGGCATAAAACTTCGGCGCACGTAAACTCGCGAGAGCAAACAGCTTTTGCGAGACACTTACAACGGCAAGCATCCCAAACGTGCAAAAAAAGCGAAGAAGTTGCATAAACGATTGAAAACCATTGCCAATACACAACTTCGCGATTTGCAAAGAAAAATGTCGGCTAATCATGAAAACCAGTATTCAGAAGAGTTGCAACTGTATCAACGCGCAGTTAATCAGCAGAAAAACGACAGAAATAAAGTTTACAGTATTCACAAACCGTTTACAGGTTGCATATCCAAAGGTAAACCGCACAAAAAGTATGAATTTGGAAATAAAGTAGGCATTATTACAACAGGAAAAAAAGGACGCAAAATTATCATCGCCATAAAAACCTTTCGTCGAAAATCCATATGATGGACACACGATAGGACCATTACTTAATCAAATGGAAAACAACAAATTAAAATTACCAAAAGAACTCATTTACGACCGCGGCGGCAAAGGACACAAAGAAATCAAAGGAGTACAAATTCTCACGCCTGATAAGCCCAAAAAGACTGATACTGAATATCAAAAGCGTCAGAAACGGAAGCAGTTCCGTTCTCGAGCGGGCATAGAACCAATTATCGGACACTTAAAGACAGATTTTCGGATGGCACAGAATTATTTGCATGGACTTAAATGCATACAAATTAATGCGTTCATGTCGGCAACAGCATGGAATTTGAAGCAAAAGATGGAAATATTATTAGAAAAAGCAAAACGATTTTTTTTGTTCAATTTTTATTCGCTGTTTTTTTCCAAAAATTTCCTTCATTAATGCCGCATGAATTTTATTGGTAAGGGAGGGAGTATTTATTCGAATGTTCGAGATAAACCCAAACACACGAAAAAATAAACAAATCATCAATGACATTTGCAATTACGGGCTTATCGCAACATAAAAATACTAAAGTTTACAACGAAGTGTTGATCAAGACAAAAGAAGAAAATAAAAGAAATTTGGTTTTATTCTGCTTATGTTTAATATGTATATCCACAAAACACGGTATTTATTTTGCTAATGCTCATTTGTAATTTGTTATTAATGAATGATTTTAGTGGTTGACAAAGAGAGGATAAGCATTGATTTTATATTTACTCATTTCAATCCATTAACTTATTTTTATTTGCAGTTGATACTCACTTATAGCTTGTTCTTTATTACCTGCAAATATCTTTACCAAATAATATTCATTAATATAAATATACCCTCTTGAAATAAACCAGTTTTTAGATCCTGCTGCTGGCTTAATAAATATAAATTCAATATGGTTATCCCGCGCTTTTTCTTCCATAGCGTTTAATAAAGCAGTTCCTATTCCAATGTGTTGACATCCTATTTTTTCCTCATTTTTTTGTCCAACCAGTAGCATGTCTCCCAAAACTCGAACATCCCTTATCAAAGCCGATTTTTTCGAAATCAAATTCAAACGAGAATATCCTAATACAATATCGTTTCCCAAAACAGATTCAAAACAATAACCGTTAGCTCCTTGCAAATATTCTTTAATAGTATAATTATTAACATTAATATTCCAATTATCCAAATAATTATTTATGGAACGTTGCCAAAGACACTTACTTATATTGGAAAAGATTTTCCTATTTATTTCCGATGCTGGTCCTGCATCTATTTTTTCAGGAGGAATAATCCGTTGTATTCGATTAATATGAACATAATTGGGAATATGTGGATAGCATTCTTCTAAAAAAACAGTATAATCATGAGTATTTAGCGGCTTCCAGATGCCAGCGAGATATAAGTTTCTTAATTTCTTTTGCATTACGTATGATTCTTTTAATAACAGACAGGGATATATTTTCAATGCATCAGGAGCATATTCATTTTTCCAGAGCGTTTCCGTTAACATCTTTTTGTCTGTTTCAAGATTACTGAATGGCAAGCCAATCATTATTTGATAACACACCTCGAATCCAAACCTTTTCAAAAGTTGCGTTGTTTTCATAACAGTTGATGAATCGTGTCCTCTATTATTTAATCGCAATACGTCATCATCTAAACTTTGTACACCAATTTCAACAGTGGTAATTCCTAATTTTGCAAAAAATAAACATTTGTTTTCATCTATCTGGTCTGGTCTTGTTTCTACTTTATATGTAACGCATTTATCTTTTGCTTCATTTTGTAATAATACTGCCTCTTCCAAACTTTCAGATGTCCGATTATTTAAAAAATCATACATTTCTTTACTATATTGCAGTAAATAATCCTCATCATGAGATGCAAAGGAATCTCCTTTTACCGCAAAGTCGCATTTAATACCGGAATCCTTTTTTAATTGATATATTTCAAATCTTTTTTCAAGTTGTTTACGACCATTCCAAGACGACTCTTTTGCTAAAGTCGTATCTTCATTCGCAGTAGTACTTTTTGTATATCCTTTTTGAGAAAAACAGTAAATACATTTTCCTTTACAATTGGATGGCTTATTATAGAGTACAAAAGTTATTTTTCCGTGGCTTTTTCTAAAGGGAGTCCTCATATTTATTAATATACTCATATTGATATTTATCTATATCTTTGAAATATTTTATCCCCTCGTTGTCCCAAAGAAAAATCTCTTGACTGTTTTTCCAAAAAAAATCAAATTGCGCCAAACAATTATTGTATGTAGCTTTTAAAGTCTCATATTCTCTTATTTCATAACAAGGAGCATTTTCTGTAGATGGAGTAAAAAAAGTTATTAATAATTTGCCGTCATTATTTGTTCTTCCTGCATATGCCATACTGTAATTAATTAATTCTTTTGTTACACGAATACTAATACTTGTTTCTGGTGCTAATTTCTTTTCTTTATTATTTCTACTAAAGTCTTCTAATAGGGAAATGATTTCATTTAGCCTATTGCTAATCTTAGTTGTACGTAGATCCTCTTGCTTTTCAATTAATTCAGTGATAGGAGATCGTGGTTCTATAAAAATAATTTTGACCTCCACATTTTTTCTTTGTTCTAACGTTTTTACCCAATGATCCTTTTGTTTTTTTGGCTTGCATATATATTTTTGGAGCCATTCCGCAAATCTGTATTAGATTTGCAGAATTATAAATCGAATCATAATACCCCTTCTCATTCAGATTGTGTACATTTTTTTCCATTAAGAAAATTGCATTGTTATGTATGGTTTGAATATTAACAGAAACAGAATCTTTAATACTTTTTTCCATCTCCTGCATATCATCTTTTCTGGTAAGACTATATGTTAGCATAAATACAATTAAACTACTTGCCATACCTATTATAAGACTTGCCCAAATGTTGTTATCTGCCAATTTTCTCATAACATCGTTGATTGTGGCAAATTGTAAGCAGAATGAAGCAGTCAATACTAGTACAATTACTAATAAAATGCAAATTGTTATAGTTTTTCCTTTCATATATTTAATTCAATTATTAAAATTATTAATAGTATTTAAAACAGATTTTTTTAACGCTAAATCATTTGTTTGTAACTACTGCATCTAAATAATATTTATTCGTTTATATCTTCACCATCTGTAATATTTTCTTCCTCTTTCTTTTTTCCTGAGGCAACGCCTGCGTGGCGGTTATAGACAACAGTCGCCTGCTGAATTTGTGCATTGATAACGTCAATGATGCTTTCGGCGGCGGTTGTTTCATCGGCGGTTAACGGCATGAGTAAAAGACCTGTAACAACTTTGCACAGATTGTCAAACGCTTTGTTTACAGATGTGCGGTACTTTGTAGCGCTGCCTTTTATCTGACTCTCGTGAACGGTTTGTGCGCGGGCATTGTAAAGCGTTTCAAAGTCTTCGTTTTCCTGTTTCAGTCTGGCGACCAAAGCAGTAACGCCGAAACGGTCGGTCAAATCGGGAGTTTGCTGCAATTCTGTTACCAAACTGCGCAGCAATGCTGTTTCGGATTCATATTCCTTTTTGGCTGCATCCTTGTATTTTTCAACAATATATACAAGGCGGCGGGCGGCTTCCTTTTCTTCATCCGTAACGGCAAAATCGTAATGATACTGTGTTTTGGCTATAACGGAGCGTACGGTAAAATCGCGTGCCGCATCCTTTTTAACAATTTCTTCCGTTTCAAACGCTTTGGGATTTTTCTTTAAAAAGTTGTCAATAGTCGAAAGTTCGCTGCCCAAAGTTTCAAATACCGGCACAATAGCCTGTATTTTTGCCGTATATGGCTGTACATCATCGTAAATGGCATGTAAAACCTGCACATTCTGCGAAACTGTCAAACGCTGCAATATTCGCTTGTAAGTCAAAATTTCCTTATTCATAGCTGTATGTTTTAAAATTTATAATATTTATATGTATGTTACTTCAATTTTTTTTATTGTTTTGACATTGTCGAAACATTCTCGCCTATCGTCCGCAATCTGTTGACATTGTCGAAACATTCCCACCTGTCATCCGCAACCTGTTGACATTGTCGAAACATTCTCGCCTGTCGTCCGCAACCTGTTGACATTGTCGAATATCACATTTAATATACTTTCAAGAGCCTGCATCGTAAAATCAATATTATTCATTGAAGTGCATAAATAATAATTTTACAAGTACAAAGATATAAAATATTTTTATTGCGTGGCAATAAAATTTAATATTTTTTCACAAATAAATAATACGGTTGGCGGTGTGGTATTTTATGTTAACTGTTCATTTGCTTGAATTACGGAGTTTGCCGCCGATGCAGGCATAATTTCCGTAAGCAACACAAACGGCATTACCGTAAGCAATGGAACAACTGCGCCTGTGGTAAGTCTGCCGCAAGGAACAAAGGGACAGACGCTCGTACATAACGGTTCAACATGGGCAGCGGCAGCCAAATGATCTCCTGTGCTGATTATCAATACATCCACTGCAACTATAGACAGTTACAGCGAAAAACAGTTTGCGGGATTGTTGAATATTCCGATTTCAATACATTATCAAATCGGAAGCCGTCATCAGTTTTGCGTATCTGCGGGTTTGAAATTCGGTTTGCCTATTTTGGGAAAATACAGCGGCGAGAACATCGTTCTTACGTCTTCGGGCTATTATTCTGACTACGACCAGACTTAAATATGGCAAAACGATTTGGGCTACGGAGTTTTTAATTTGACTGAAAACAGAGGAATATTGAGTTTGGGCATTTCTGTTGCAGGAAAGTTTGAAACAGGAATGAAATGGATTACAGGCACAAGCCTTTATACAGGCATTGTTACAGATTATGGTTTTAACAGTATGTTCGGCAGCGATTATGCAAAAAAACAGTTGGTTGAATACAATCACACTACGCCCAACCGCCCGATAATGAACAGCATTTGCACATTGACTAACAAAGCGTCACCTCTATCTTTCGGTGTAAAACTGAAATTAACTTTTTCTGTCGGTTACCGTAACTTGTTGAAAGATAACAGAACATATAAAGCATTTCAACCGTATGAATCACAGAATGACGATGTGTTTTTTGAATGATACATTTTTAATAACGATTGAATAAAATAGATTGAAAAATCCCCGCCGATTGTACGATTGGCTGGGATTTTTTTTTTATATTTTATCTGTGTGTTCCTTGCTGAAGATGTAGCGGTTGGTTGAGGTTTTGCTTATGTGCCCGCCGCAGGCAATACCTGCACTTGCTGCAAATGTATTGGCAGCAAAGGCAAGTATTATCGTTATGAGGACGAGTTTTTTCATGCAGTACAAAATCAATGTTTTTATGTCATTATTTTTTATATAATTCTCCTTAAATAAATACACATATTATATATATCTTTGTCATCAGAAACAAATAAAAATATTATGGGACGTAAAGTAAAAGCATTGGAGAAATATACATCCGAACAAATTAAAGCAATCATAGATGGCGATGTAAAACACAAATTAGGCATTCGCATTTATGCTGTTTATCAGTCATCTATGGGTATATCAAGTCGCGCCTTGGCAAAATTGTACAACGTAAGCTTCAAACAAATTCGTAATTGGATAAACCGTTTTGATGCAGAAGGGCTGCAGGGTTTATTGGATAAAACCCGTAGCGGTCGGCTGCTTTGGTTAAGGACTTTATATCAAAACATTATGAGGTTGAATACATGTTAGCCAACGTTTATCGGATAATGCACTCACTTGGATTCAGTTATCAGAAGGCGCGTGGATTTTTTCCCGAGCGGAATGGACAACAGCGTGAACAAGCCAAAACAGATATAAAAAAACTTTAGCCCAATGCGTAAACAGCAATGACACAGTTATTTTATTTCAAGACGAATTCTCTCTTAGCAATCGCGCCACGCTTTCTTATACTTGGGCGCCGGTTGGTGAACAGCCTCAAATCGCCTGCAAACAAAAACAAAAAGAACGAGTTACAGGATTTGGCAACGTGAACCCGATTACAGGGCAGTTGACTGTTAACTTTGAAAAAAAGGGAAATTATTTAACATTCAAAAAGCATTTGAAGAAGGTACTTGCTACATATAGAGATAAAAGCAAGATAATCATGTATGTAGGTAACGTTCGCTTTCATCACGCAAAAAAACTGAAAGGATTTTTGGATATACATCGCAACTTGGAAATACGCTATCTTCCTCCTTATTCGCTTGATTTAACCCTGTTGAGCGAATCTGGTG
>JAISNL010000144.1 GCA_031276235.1 Prevotellaceae bacterium
GGGGTTTATCAGCTTCAGTAAATAATAATTATTAAAACAAAAAAGAAATATGAAAGAAATTTTAACATCATTTGTATTTATCGCAATACTTGTCAGTTCGGCGATAAATGTGTCGGCGCGCAGAATGAGAGGATTTTATCCATCTCAGACGACGGCGATATCTCAAAAAACTACAATTACATACATGTTCACACTTAAATAAAAAAGCAAATGGAAATAGTAACAATCGGGAGAAACTCCAGAAACAATGTAGTAATCAATGACCCGTTAGTGTCGCACTTTCATGTGAAAATTGTCTTGGATGATGACGGTGATTTTTATTTAATTGATTACGGCTCGGAAAACGGAACGTTTGTGAATGAAGTCAAAGCAAATGGAAGTGTACGCCTCAAGAGGAATGATGTTATTCGTATAGGAAACACTGTCTTACCATGGAAAGGATATTTCCCGGAAAGAAAAATACGAACTGTAACAACGAATTATGGCACAACAAAGCCGACTAACACCGGTACGGTAAACGTTTTTGCCGCTATTTGTTCGTTTATATTAATCATTTGCTTCTTTTTACCATGGATTAATGTTATTTTTTTTCAAATACCGGGATATGATATTCCATTAAAAATGAACACTGTTCTTGGATTCACCAATATATCCGGAGAAGAAAATACAAAGTTTGCAATGATAACATTTGCAAGTTATTCGCTTTATCTGATTCCTTTATTTGCTATTATTAACTTTGTGTCGTATTTGGGAACATTCGACAGTCGGTGCAAATACATGGAATTTGTGACAGCCAAACTAATCTGTATAGCATTGGTTATATTCATATTAGTAGAGACCAAAATACCATTTGAGGATTTAATTCAACTTTTAGCGCCCGGATTTTATATTACGTTCGGTATCTCTGTTGTGGGTTTGATAGCATCGGGAAATAAAAATTAAATAACAATACGAAATATGAAAAAGATGTTAACTGTATTCATCTTAACGATAATATCCCATTTATGTTGGGGACAAACCGAATTTTGGTTTGATGTGCAATCGGCAACTGCCTCCACAAGCGCTACATCGGGAAAGCTGCGCTCTGAACTTCTTAAATATATGCGAACAGCCAAATTAATCCAAATAAAATATCGAATTACTGATATTTATGAGTTGTTTTTTTACGACCAAAACCACAAATGCGTTAATTGTATCTTGGGGAGTAGTGGTTCTTCTTTCAAATTCTCTCCAAACCAGTCAACAGCATCAAATTATATCTATTCCGCTTATATCCCTCTATTGAATGATGTAAGCGATTTTCGTAATCTGTTAACTGATGATTTGCGACTGATATTTCCAAAAAAACTCTATGACATTTGCTACTCCAGTGCCGCTGTCTCATTTGAAATTCACAATAGCAAAAACTCGGAAGTACAAGAGAAAGTGAAATTTACAATACAAAAGACAGAGCAATATATTAACTATAATGGAAAATTAATCCGCAGATCTTATTATGACAGAATCAAGCAAGAGGAAATAGCAGCCGAACGGCGCAGAATAGAACAGGCGGAAGCGGCCGAACGGCGCAGAATAGAACAGGAACGGCAAAAAGAAGCGGCTGAAAAACGCAGAATAGAACAGGAACGACTTGCTGAAATAAAACGCCGCGAAGAACACGTTAATGCCTTTCTTGCAAAACGCGAAACCAGTGTGTATGGGTTTTCGTACACTGCTCAACAACAGAATCAAGCAACAATCGAAAATGCAATTAAACGTATGCTTAATGGATACGGGATTAATTCCGATCTACAGAAATTTAATATAACCGATGATGTAACAGTGGACTACAGCGGGAAGACTAAACACAATATTGTCATTAGCGGACTTAACAATCCCGATATTTCAAGCAAACTGACCAAAGCTATAGAAACATTAAGTTTTGCTCCGACAAAAGTTGCAGAACTCTATACTAAAAACAATTATACTGTAAACACTCAAGGTAATTTTCAATTTGAGATATCAGGAGAATTTTACGAAAAAGTGAAAGTCAAAAAACGTTTTCAGACTATAACAGGATTGCAGGATATAACGTACGATTTCCCTGTAACGATGATGCCTTATGAAGGAAATTATACTTTAAATATCAATAAATTGACCATTAACGGAAAAACTACTTTCGATAATTCAACCGTTCTTAAATATCACGACACGGGTACTGCCTCCAATGCTTTTTTATCGTTACTTGTACCCGGATTAGGCGACAGACGTGTTACTTATGGCAAAAAAAGCGGACTTGCCAAAGGTATTTTAACCTATTCGTTTATTGGCGCAGGCATTGGATGCAAACTATACTCCAACAGCGAATATAAAAAATATCACGCCGCTACGGAACAGTCCGAAATGGATAAACGCTACAAAAATGCAAATACCTTCAATCAGGCTTTTTATGTCTGCGCAGGAACCGGCGCAATTATATGGATTTGGGATATTCTGTGGGTTCGAAAACAGGGAGCGCGAAACTCAAAGGCACATAAGGCATATAAACAATCGCATTTCGGATTCTACTATCACCCCGAATTAAATGCAAATGGATTAACTTATACAATGAATTTTTAAGATGATGAAAAAGATATTTTTAATGATAATCACATGTCTGTGCTTGACTGCCTGCGATAAATATGAGTTCCTTAATCTAAAAAGAGATAATCCTTTAGACGGGAAAAATGACGAAATTATGCAAGACGGAGTTGCACTGAAATTTGATAGTTACTCTGTTGTTT